>NZ_JBEPWZ010000003.1:0-45092 GCF_041642155.1 Fodinibius sp. | reverse complement strand
AAATTCAATGTAAAGAGCTCGTCTCCCTTTTCGTTGTTTACTTCTATATCAGAAAGATAACGGGTTTCGTATTTCGATTGGTAGGCATCCGGATCATTGGTGGGCGTTGCCTTATATGGATCGGCGTATTCCCGGGGACTTTTGGGTGTGGAGTCATCGTAGGTTTTTTCTTTATAATTAAAATGTATGGTCCGGCCCAGTACACCTGTGACCTTACTGAGGTAAGTGGCTTTGATATAGGGTAATCCATCGGCACCGACATTTTGAAGTACCTGTTCATATTCAAAAGTCACCCGGTCGTTCCAAATGGTGTAAGAAGAAGCAAAGTGCCATACTTTAGCATACTGGGTCTGTAGACGCTTATCGGAATCCGAGCTGCTGTGAGTAAGGATACCGGGACCATGCCAATTCCCGATGCGAACTCCCCATTCGATGGTTTTGTTACGGGACGATTTGACGCCATCGGTAACGGTGAGATTGCCTCCGAATACACTGGTTATCCCATTGGAAAAGGTAATTTCCCAGCGCTCAAACTGTTCATAATAGCGAATACGGGAGAAATCGTAACCCTGCATTTCGTATGAATAGCCTCCGTCAAATACTTTGATCTTCGAAGCCGCGCTCGCCAAGCTCAGCCGGAGGACGAATTCATTTACGGGATCGGTGATTTGCCAGCAGCTTCCGGCCGTTTGAACAGTGACTGAGGAAGAAGTATCTGTCCGGAGTCCCTGGGTAAGCAGGGCTGCAGATAGTGCTTTGCTGAAATTTTGATTATCAAGATCATCTGCCAGGCTCTTATCGATCTCACCTCTTAACCAGGATTTATTATTGCGATAGAGCCGATTTCGAATCCCAGTCCGAACAAAATAATAAATATTGTCTTCCCGGGTTCCTGTCCCGTTGGTTTCAACTTCTATCCGGTCTACAGGCATATCCCAGCCTAATCCAAGAATAGAAGTGGGAGCCGTCAGATTGCGAGTGACGGCCTGCTTACTGATATTACTCTTGTATAAGGCCGCAACCTGAAGATCCAAACCGTTTCGACCGGTGAGGGAAACCAGCGGAATCTTGAAATTTACATCTCCCCTGAAAAGATTGACCGTCTTTGCAATTTGATCACTGCTGTTATCAAATTGAAAGGGATGTATCTGTGGCGTCTGAAGTATGTCTTGCGAATCCAATTCCCAATGATTTAATGATTAGGATGATCAAATCTTCCGGCCTTTGGGTCGGAATAAATTGAAAGAAGGTATGCAAAAACACCTATATTTCCTTTAATGGGATTAGAGACTCCGACATACATCCTACGTAGTTTTGCTACTTTAACGTCATATTCGGATGTAACGAGGGTCTATGGTAAGAACAAACTAACCTTTGCGTACCTTCTTTATATAGTTAATCCCCAAGCTTGCAGCGGGAATGTTCATTTTTCAGTAACATAAATAGTTCCCGGAGCCCCTGTCTGTGAGCCGGGTTTTCCGTTACCACCGGAATTGCCAGCATTACCTCCGCTTCCGTTAGAACCGCTACTTCCTGTAGGGCAACCGGAAGCGCCACCACCACTTCCCCCCTTGCCACCTTTACCGGGATCGCCACCGGGACCGCCCAATCCCCCATTACCCGGATTGGCAACAGAGCTTTGTTTAACTATTTTTTGGGCATTGCCGGTTGGAACGGTCACATAAATATCATTGCCGGCTACGGCATCGCCACCGGTTCCACCATCGCCACCCGTGCCCCCATTGGCACCATCGCCACCATCAGCACCATCTGTATGTTCACAACCACAGGTTGCTCCATCACCACCGTTACCACCATCACCTCCATTACCTCCTTTACCGCCTTGTCCACCTTGTCCACCGTCGCCGGAGCGGGTGTAGATAACAAACTGATCAGCACTTCCTCCTATGCCTCCCGAACCAATAGTAATATTGGCTGTGAGAGATGGAAGTCCTTGCCCCCCTGTTTTACCCTGTGAACCTGTACCTCCGCTGCTTCCATTCGCACCGGGCTTTCCGTTATCTCCGGCGATACCCCCGCCTGAGCCACAAGTACCATCTTTCCCTTTTTTCCCTTTGGCACCATCACCCCCTTTGTCTGCCTGTGTAGGGGTAGTTCCCGTTACTCCGAAAATGCCGAGATCATAATTCGGTCCTTTAGTGGATCCCGAATTTCGAATTAGCTTTTGTACATCCATTTTCAGTACCGTATTGGCAATTTTGATGGATGAACCTGCTTCCATCGTCAGTGTACCAATGTTTAAAACAACAGGACTGGTTGAAGTTCCTAAATCCCATTCTTCTCCGGGCCCAAGCTTTTTGTCTGGCAAAGAGGCTACCTGAACATCCATTGGAAATTTTCCAGCAATCTGAGTACGCTCCTTATCGCTCAGAGATACATCGCTAAATACATGATCCTGGGCCTTCTTCGCTAATTGCTGGGTTAACGTTTGGTGTATATCAGGGTCGATCCCACTCGGTCTCTCCATCCGGATATCTTCGCTTAAGCCATCGTGAAGCAATTCTTTCAGCTCCTCGATATTTTTCACTGTTACCTTATGAGAAATGCTTTCTCCCTTTTTGAGCTTATCTACATCCTGTCTCAGCTGTTTTGCTTTTTCTAAGAAACCATCCATTTTTTTGTAGTTTTAATAGGATTATAATTATTACAAGAAAATAATATATTTGCTACAATAAAATAATAAATATATATATTTTCCAAACAATTACGAATTTCACTTACAAGTATCAGATGAATATTTTATGGCTTCCTTTACTTTAGTTGCCCAATCTGTTGTATGTGGCCTGGCCTGACAGATTATGTTAGCCCCATCGGCTAATGATCTATATAGAACTGAGAAGGGATCATTTAATGCCAGTTTTGTGGTTCCTCAATTTCTGTAGTATATTTTAGATAATTAAAGTTGCCCTGCCGGATATGCGCTATGCCGTTATATCTCTTGAATATAGTCTTTTCTGGAAACAAATAATTTTGATTATTCATCATTATTTATAGAAGCAGAATTAATAAGTGAAAACTTCAAAAGAGTGAATAATCAACTGAGTGATACTAACTTAGCCGCCGAATTTATCAAAGGATTATTTCGAGATATTATTTATAGATAATTTGTATATTCGGAACTTGAAGCTTGGCAAGAAGCATCAGTATTACTTTGCTTTGGTGCGTATCAAAGTTGGGTTACGACTTACATTAACTCTTGTGCTGGCCTCGTTGATATTAGCAATATGATTTCAAGAAGGGTGTATGCTTACCCGAAAGTTGACCGTTTGAAAGTAGATAAAATTGGCTACTAAACCTGTTCCAAGTGGCATAGGCATTGTAGAAGTCTCGAACACAGTTACTGGAAAATTGTTCTTAAGCTTTTACGCGTATTACGCCGGTCTAATTTTTCTGCTTGCTTTTAGTATAGTTGCTGCCCGAGCAATCCATCAATTACTGCATAATTTTCACTGGGAAGAAAAAAATTAGGAGATATCAGATTCATTTTAGGCAACCTAAAACAGCATAGTAGTTTCCACACAAACTTCACTACGTTCTTTTTATTTCTTGAATATACGTTACATCAATCCCCCCCAATTGATTACTCTTTTATCTTTACAGTAAGAACCACAAAAATATCATCCATGATCTTATCCACATCAGCTACAGAAACATTTGACTGATCGACAGAAACTCCTGCCTCAGAATGCAGGTCATTATATAAGGCTATCAGTTCTTGCTTGCTGAATTCAATAGTAGATGACAGGCTTTCCTCACTAATGGAGACATTAGCTCCGGAGGTATCAAAAGATGCATGAGGAATTTTATCCTGAAAGCCCATTATACCGTTATTCTTCTTTAGTATTTCGCTTCCTGCAGGTGATTGGTTATCCGCCCCAAGCTTGAGTTCTGCAGAAATGGGGCCTGCACCGCCACTTCCGTCTGAATAATATTCTGACCACTTCTTATCCAGCTTAAACCCAGCAACTATCTGTTTTAGCTCAAGCTTTTCCTGGTGCAGGAAGTATGGAAAATGGCGATTATCCAGCTGGACGGTAATTTTCTGCTTATCTCCGTCATGGGTGCGGTACATTTGTCTGAATTCGGATGCATATTCCTGTTTCAGGCTGAAGCCGCGGCTAACGCCGCTGTCACTTGCGAGTTTATTGAATTCTTCGCGTAAATTATCGACCACCTTGTCCCGAAAAGCCCCGTCCTCTTTCGCCGTATAGCTGATATGAACCAGAACATCCGAAATACTGTCATAATCAAATGAACGGAACGTATCCGGAAGCTGTAATTTCCAGTCACTCACTGCTCCTGCACCTTCAAAAGGCATATATCGCTCCTGGTTAAAACTCAGTTCGAATACACCGCCATCATTCTGGGCCTGGCTGGTGGCAATGGAGGTATTCCGCGAGCGAGGTTCTCTCTTCAATTGATCCTCTCCCTGTCTCGGCTCTTCCCGTATATATGCCTGCAATAAGGTGAGTTTCGCATTTACATTCACGTATGGGCCTGTAACACAAGGGATAGTAAGCCGAACAGACTTGATGCGGCGTTTGTACTGCCCGGGATATGCAACATCGAAAAATGGTTCCGCTATTTTAAACTCACAGTTCCCATTCTCACGAAGTTTTTGTAGCGCAAGCGGATCAATCTGTGCCAGCGAAAAGGATTGATTTACCTCATAATCGCGCTGATTATTTTCCAAATAAGCCTTGTCCATCTCTTGTAACTGGATCATCAGCTTTTCTCCTGAAAGCAGTCCCTGGTGTTCACCATCCCAGTTGTCAACCGCAATAAAGTTTGTTGTCTCATCGTCCATTTCGTATTGGTAAGCCTTTTCTGCCATCTGGGCAACTTCAAGGGCCATGTGATAGGCATTACGGTACAGCTTTTTAACCTCAGAAGATAACCAGTTATACAATCCAAGGTTTGAAAACTTGCTTTCATAGAACTCGTAAACTTCTTCGGTCTGTTCCATCTGTTTTTCATGGATTTCAAGTTCTTTCTCAGCAATATCGGCTCGTATCTCTGCTGCGGCAATATCTTTTTCGATACGATCGACTTCCATATCAGCCATATCCCGCTGAAATTTCCACTCCTCCATCCTGCGATCGTAGCTTCCCAGGGTAGATGCTATCCCGGCGCCCATATTCAGACCGGTTGATACATCACGGAGAATTTGCGCTGCCGACTCGGCAGCACCCCCGGCTTGCTGACCGCCATACTTAACAGTGGCATAGCCACCCAGGCTGGCATATCCAACCTCTATATCGGGCGCAGCCTTGGCGGGCGGGGCCAGCGCAGCGAGTACGGTAGCCACACTATGAGAGACAAGGGCCGAACCTGACAGGGCCAGAGAAGTAATTTCAAATTCATTCAGTCCCTTATCTATCTTTTCCTGGAGATGCTTTTTTCGTTCTTTTGAACGCTCTTTCTGCTTTTTGAGGCTATCAACAGACATCTTTGCCACCTCTATCTGCTGACTACGTATCTGCTTCGTCATTCTCTGGATATTCTGTTTATGTACGGAACGAAGCTGAGCCAATTCTTCTGCATCCTTTTTCTCAAGTGCAGCCAATAATGCCCCTCCGAGACCACGAAGTGTTGAAACATACTCCTTCGCTTTCCCAATAAGATAAGAGAAACGATAAGAAGGCAACTCACCCATAGCCGATCCCATAACCTCTTCAATAGAAAGACCGGCAGCTCGTGCCTTCGCTAACATCATGGGAGAAACAGGAGGTTCAAAGAGAGCCAGCGTTCGGCGTACCCCTTCTATATTCATGCAGTTCCGGATCTTGAACAGACGGTCTTCAACACGATCCCAATAGGAGCGTAACTTTTTATTTTTGGGAATACAGAATACCGGCCGGTCGGAAGTATAAGGTATCAACTTACCTACTCCAGCTCCCAGCTCGGCTGCCGATATATCTCCAATCTCGGCTAAAGGCTGATCAAAAGGTAAATTATTAGCATCTGTTATTTCCATTATTGGGCTAACTCCACGGATCGTAAAATCAGATCCACGACTTACTGATCCTATACCACTACTGTTATTGACCGTGCTCATTGTATTAAAAGAGGAAAAAGCTTCTGATAAAGAACCGTTATCAGAGCCGTTGTTCCGGCCATTTAGTGTCATGCTCATAGGACGGGTATTGCTGTAGGCGTTCACCATATTTTCAACCGTTACAATAAATCCTTCATCTGTTTCCAGAGAATCATAGGTTGTTTCCGGAGCCGGCGTCTCGCAGCTGCCCAGGGCATCGGGACGCTCACCCAGAATATCAGCAGCCGTAATATAGAGCAATGTAGCCTCATTAATCGATTCCCGCGTGTCACGCGTAAAGAGCTGATCGCCCCAGTCGAGTAGGTTGTCAATGTACTTCATCACCACATTCCGCTGATAGGCTGTTGGCCGCAACCTCGCTATCGCATGGGGATTGAACGGATCTTTCCGGTAAGCGCTGTATCCAGAGCTACTACCGTTAAGTATCTTTTTAAGCTTGGGAAGATCGAGCTTATGAAGTTCCAAAAACCGCCAATTACGATCTTTTGGGTAATAGAATTTCTGTTTCTCCCGAACCGGCAGCTCTTCACCCATTGGATCAAATATCACATTAAACCAGCGTTCAGCTTCTTCGTACTTATCCCGTGCATTTAATGTATTGGCGATTAACAATGGAGTATGAAAAAATATCTCCCATATATAACTGTCATAAGACTCTGCTACTTGTGTCTGGAAGGTTTTTAAGATAGTCATTTGATTCTCAAACAACCGGTCTTCATGCAGGTCGTATTGCGTATCTAAGCTCAACATCGACCAGATACCTTCGCGAAAGAGTTTTTTCTGAAGATCCCGGGCAATGCGCGTACGAAGTTTATATCCTATAATTTCCATTTCCCCGCTTCGCTCTAATAACATTGCTCCATCGTCCTGCTGGTAAATCCATAAATGCGGAGCATTATTAACCGATTCCAAATGTGAATGGAACGGGACCCTTCCCAGCATCGGCTTCCCGGGGTCAAGTTGAATTCCGAAAGGTTCTGTCCGGTCCTTTTCTGATTCGTAATAGTACCGGTGTTGATCAAAAGTAGCACCACGGACTAAGTGTAATGCGACTGTATCTTTATATTGTTCCCATTTTTTTTCGCGTTGAATCCACTCTTCCTTCTTCGCCAGACGTATTTTTCCTGCAGTGAATCCTCCAAAATAGTTGAAGTTTTCTGCAGTCACCTCACCCGATGCGGCGTATGCATCTCTGGCACGGACATTTAAACGATATACCGTCTCCTCATCACCATATTGAAAGTACAAACGATCGCCGTAAACCAAGGGAAATATCCTGGTAAACATGCGGTCCTTTAAAGTATATCCTTCAACTGGTTCCGGCTTAAATTTAAGACCATAGTCATACTCGTATTCCCCGTGTGATGGGTATTCCGTCTTTTGGTACTTGGGTTGTAACATCTTAATATCATGATCGTCATAGTAGGGATCGTGAACTTCAACCAATGGATCTTCAATAACATCGATTCCGGACGGCAATGATACTTCCTGAGGAGCTGACCAACTATCATCAGCTTTCTGTACGATATATTTTAACGTAATATCATGCCGGTAACCACGAAAACTTTCTTCGTTTTCAGAGCTTTCCGTCCTATTCCAGGGTTTAGTCTTAATTTCAACCCAGAAAAGATAGAGCTGGTTCAGATAGATAATCGGGGATATCTTGTCGGCGTTGATTTCCTGGTCAATCTTTTCCCAGGCCGACCAACTATCACCCTGCCTGGTGCGCAAATAAAATTGAGCAGGCTGGGCAGCGGTTTTCCCGATCAGGTACAGGGTTCCTTCATTTTCTTTTTGTGGATTCTGCTCAAAATAACTACCCACAATACGCAGATCGGCCACTTCGGAAAACCCATTCAGATAATCCCGATACAAGCGCTCAGCCCCCTCTGCATCCAAATCTTCCTCCATTAACTTATCTTCAAGTCTCTCAAACGCTGGGGTCTTATTATCTCTGAGCTCGGGCTCCAGGTAGTTCTCTGGATACAGGAATACCTTCCGGTTGGCCTCCCAGATCCGGTATTTCCGCCGCCAGTCCCATTCAGCTTCAGGTATTTGATCAGGTTTGACTCTTATATCTCCATTCTCGGTCTGTTCGAGGTTCATCCGGCAGCGGTGTACATAAAGCTGAAGGCTGGATGTACCGGCAACTACCCGCGATGTTTTGGCACATCCTTCCATCTCCGGATCCAGCAGAAAGTAATAGTACAGATCTTTAGAATCGTCAAAGTCCAGTTCCGGTCTCGCCAGAAGATGACTAACGAGCACATCCCGCTTCCGGCCAAGCATTTTTTCTCTGAGTGGCTGTAGGACGGCCTGCCGATTATCAGGATCATCATATTGGTCCCGCAAAGCGGTATAGACCATATCCCGTGCCTTTCGAATATCATCATAACTCTCAGAATGAAGCTGCTGCAGACCGTTGCCGCTTGTTCCCATTCTTTTTGCCAGATCCCATGCATCGATGAGAACAGACAGCGCCGGTACCGCTTGTCCGGGATAGGGTACCTCTCCCAGCAACGTACGTGCCAGTTCTTCCGTAGCTGTGGTCAGATCACTGAATAATTTTACTATACGATCTTTCTCCGACTGATTGAGTGAATCAAACGGATCCCCAAAAGCCTCATCAGTAAGTATTGTATGTAAACGCTCATAACGATCTTCAAATCTGTCATATAACTTCGAATAAATAGCAAGCAGCCGTAATGCCTGTATTCCCGCAGGCTGATCTTGTCCTGCCTGCAAACCGAATAAGCCAGGATTCTTCGCAGCAAATTCAAGAGACGGTCTGCTGATCTCCAGCCTTTCGAAAATCCGTTGCACCTCTTCCAGCGGTTCAAAGAAATCGAGAAGATCCGAACTGGCAGTCGAACTCTTACTGAGCTTGATTCCAAGCTGCCTGTCCAACACCCGACCATTTCCGGCAAATGATCCGGCCACAATAGCCGCGAGACTTCGAAGACGACTTTTAGTGGTCTCCAGTTTTCCAGCAAGCAAATCTGCAGCATGCACCTCCGGGATGTAACGATCCAAAATGGTGGAAAGCGTATCTTTTTGTTGCTCCAGTGGTTCTTCGGGAAGTTGAGGCAGACTGCCCTGATTATATGATGGGGTCAGGCGATACCTTTCATTGCTGCTCCCTGCCTTGGAAACAAGACCTTCGCTGACCAGGAATGTCATGAGTTTATCCAGATGATTATCCTCCAGTTCCGAAATTTCGCTAAAGGCACTCTTGGTAAACGTAACCCGTTCTTCCAAGCTCTTTGCAAATTCGTCTGCCGTTGTTGAATCAAACAGATACTCATCTTCATGCCCGCCACCGGTTGAAAACTCCACGTCGTTCAAGGTAAGTCCAGCCTCCCGGATCCACTGCAGAAACTCCAGAAGATCGTCCAGATCATCCATATTTTTCACATATGGGTGATTTCTCGTCTGAATCATATCCAGCGCCTGGAATAGTTCATCCACCGACAAATCACGATTGTGCATGATTAAAGCATGTCTGTAGAGAAGGGACAGGTTTTCAATATTCAGCTTAATGTGATAGCGTTCTTCATTACCGTTCCCGGGTATTTCACGGAAAGGATTTAAATGAGGGCGAAGTGCTTTCATAAGCGAAACAAATGCCTCCTCGGAAAGTTCGAGAGCACTCAATAACCGCGGCAAGGCAGGGTCACTACCTTCATCCGTTGCCGATGGAGATTCGAAAAAAGGACATTGGAAATGAACGGGATTTGAAGGATTAAAACGCCCTTCCTTTTCGACATAAACCTGGGCATTAAAGAGCTGGTCGTAAAGTCCGTTCTCTTCCACTGCCAGGCTTTGTACAGGAATACGGTCGGCAAGCACACATACCTCCTCGACAGAAATATCGAGTTTATCCTGCAAGCGAAGTAGTCTTGATATTCCCTGAAGTGCATCTTCATCGATACCATCAGATACATTCAATCGTTTAAACATGTCGAGCACATGGTCCAGTGCTTCAAGAGTCCATGGCAAGGAACGCCGTAATCTGACAAATCGAAATATGTGATCCAGCCGGTCAGAATCTAATCCCCTGACCTCTTCTCCCGTGGGCTGAACGGCATCTTCATCGTGAATTGTAACGATACGCAACCCGGACCCACCAGCGTCGATATAATTCAGCTTTGCCAGCCGTCCCAATTCCTCACGTGTCAAGTCCGCGGCCTTCATCAGCTGATCGGTAGTCAGCTTTGTCAGGTCGGCATCATCGGTGAGCCCGTATCGCTTTCGAATAACATTTTCATCATCAGCGATAGAAGTGGTAACAGTTGAAATTTCTTCTTCTGATAATCCAAGCCACGCTCTTTTGAGTTCATCCTTATTTCCGCCTGCAACTTTAACAGCCTCGGGGTATTTGATGCCGAGACGTTCCATACCCATTCTTAACTCTTCAAGCGGGAGGTTTACCGGCTGATCAAAGGAGCGGTCTCCACTGCTAAATAAGGAAAATACCGCTTCTTCTCTGGTCTCATCCTCTTGTGGTTCAAGTTCTTCAACATTGACAATGTAGTTGCTCAATACCTCGTTCACGATTTCGAGGTAGGGGACATATTCAGTTGCATTTTTACAGGAAAGCTCAAGCTGATCCCAGAGATCGGGTCGCCTGGTGTTAAGATGAATGGGATGATCCGGTTCTTCATTGAAGGTGGTGCTCAATATCTTGTCCTCAATGAAAGACAACAGATCTACATAATAAGCCAGCGGTCCGAATATCGACTGGCAATGTGCACAGTCACAGCCCTGTTGACTTCTGAAGAGATCTTCAAAACCGTCCAGATCACGAAGTTCATTCACCAGGTCCTCATTGATATTATCGGCCTCCGTGCGCAAGTTCAGTTCAGGAAGCAGGGGCAGTATGCTACCGACCACATAATTTGTATGATCGACATCGAGTACCGCCTGGTTATGGATGCGGGCAGCTTCTTGCACCGAGAGATCAATTTCTTCTGAGAAATTCTTCAGATTTGCACTGGAGATATCATAAGCCGAGCTGTAACCCGAACTCAATAAAGTGTTGGCAGTATCTACATTGGGTGCCACCGAATATACACGCTGAAAAGTCATCATTTGCCGCCTTACACGGGGCTTCATTGAATCCTCAATACCTTCAAAATTCAATTCGTCCTGCTCCTCTCCCGATTCTGAATCTCCATTTTTCGAAAGGCCTATAAAATCGGCGCTTCGTATATCCATACCCTCGTTTTGGCTGATAAAGGTTTTGACAGGCTCTATACGCTTTTCAACCTCCTCGATCTTCTCCGAACTGGAGAGATCCGCATCGTCCAGTACTTCCGGAACACCAAGGTGGGTAAAGGTGCGGGCCAAGCCGGCCAACTCATTCAAATTTTTCTTCGTCTCCTCATCGGCATCAATCTCTTCTACTGTCTTACGATGATTGACAATATTGGTAAAAAACTCTGTATCTGAATCAAGCAGCGCCTGAACATTATCAAATTGATTTGCAATATTATTCAAGTCCTTTTGAACAACGCGGTGAGAAAATACGCTCGTGGGGAAGTGATGTTCAACCGAACGGGCAAGGCCATTCGCATAGCTATCCACATCCTGGCCGGCGGGAGCCTCAATTTCATTACTCTTCAATATATTTTTCCAGTCCTCCTCGTCTAAAGCACCCAGATCCCGGGCAGTATTTATCGTATTGTCCATACCCGGAAGAGATGTTGTTTTAAGCGTCTCCACAAGCTTCGGCTCTCCTCCGGTTACTTCAGCAAGATCGAAAGTGAGTTTAAGGTCGGGTAGTTGATTTTCCTTGACCGCCCCTTCTTCTACAAGCGCTGCCCAGGTCTCTTCAGTTGGAGTGCTACCCTCAAATCGGTCTGCTATAGATGCCGAGGCATCTTCATCCAATCCCGCAATTTCTCCCAATTTCCGAGCTTTTTCTCTCTGTTTGATCGGACTCTCAATCGCATTTGATGCCTTCAGTCTTTCCAAATTATTCCGGATAGAACTTCTATTCTCCGCAATGTGCGAAGGAATCTGATGCTCTTCCAACGCTTTATCCACTACTTCTATAAGTTGGTCTACGGAAATTTCCAGCACCGCAGGCAGGTTTATGCGGGGAATACCATTTTCATTGGAAGTATAAACCCCAATTTCATTTATCGCGAGGCCGAAAAATACCCCTTCAGGCATGCCTGTTTTAGACTGGAGCTGAGCATCGGAAACCACAAAGGCAATTTCATTGAGACCTCGACCCGTCTCATGATGCAGGAAATAGATATCTTTATCTATAAGATCGTTAAGGGTAACCTCATCTGGTAAAGGTTCGATGGCTGAAACAACTTCCTCATACAGGGAAGTTGTACCTTCACGTTTAGTTATGCTCAAATTAATAGTCTCCTCTTTATTTGCGTTAAATAAAATTGAGGAGTCCCCGATCTTTGTCAGCTCTCTGTTGTCAACTTCAGTACCTACTCTTCGATTGCCCGACTTTGTATAGACACGAACATCAAGATCTGCGCTTCCCTTTTCGGCACTGCCGTAAGCAGCAGGTGAATACCGAATAGCATACCTGCCCTGTTTATCCGTCCGACTCTCTCCCAGCCTGATTTCACTTCTAAGATCACGGTCAAATACCCTGACTGTATATCCCACCGCAGGTTCTCCGTTCTCAAGAGCGATTATACCCTGTACGACATACTCACCTTCAGTCTCCGGCTTATCGGGCCTGGGAGAAGCTGCGGTAACAACCAGCTGGTAATCGCCATCGGTAGCTTCAAAACTTTCCCACCGAAAAGGTTTGTGAATTGATTTCACTTCACTGTCTTCTCTCCGAACGCTCACTTCAATCTCCGGACGCTCGTCAGTAAACATTTCATTTACCAACCCTTCAAAGTCCAAAAATGCTACTGTTCCCTGCTGGTTGGTAACTCCTTCGATAACGGATTTACCATCTCCAGTAACCTCCACCTTAGCTTTTGAAACCGGCTCACTGGTTTGTCGATCCAAGACTTTTACGGTGAAGGCAGGTTCGGTTTCACCTGCCGTTTCCTCCACTGTTGCCTTCGCCCCGGCGGCTTCCAGGATAGAGGCTGTATGCTTCGCCGCCCGTTCATTAAGGCCACGAATTACCACGCCTCCTTTCTTTGCGAGCTGCTCGGCCCTACGCCGGCTGTCGGGTCCGAGAAAACGCATAATCCTCTTAATTAGAGGTTCTGTCTCTCCTGATACAGGTTCAATTCGTACAAGGTATTTCATAATAGCAAAAGTTTAAGAATTAATATTCTCTAAAACTTTCTGTTTGATTTAGTGAGTTAATTCATCGAGTTACATAAGAGTATGCGACTTTATTTAAAGTCAGACTTCTTTTCCGTACAGTTTCAATTTACCTCATAGATCCATCCCCTAATGGGAGGAGCTCCGGCAACCGTACCTTCTGTAAGCAGACCAAGTTCTTCCCACATTCTTGCCGTTTCCAGATCAACAGGTACCCCGGAATTTCCACCGATCAGAACTCCCTCGGCATCATCGACCCATCCACGTCTGCTCTCAACCGATCTTCCCGTCCAACTATTAAAATCTGCATCTTCCAGCACAAGCCGATCTGGATCGCTTTCATCGAGCACATATTTGCTGCGCATATGTCCGGCTTCAACTGACGGCAACTCCTCTCGGCCACGTCCAGACCGTAACGTGCCGTCTTCGTCAAGCAGAAAACGCAGAGGATGATCCTCATCACTCCTTATCTTCCGGGCAGCATCTCTTCTGAATTTGGCCTGATTCAGACCTCTTCTATATTGAATATCTGAATTGTTTCCGCTTTTGGGGTCAGTTACAAAATTTCCGGTCTCTTCATCATGTAAACTCCCATTTCGGTCCCGATATGTGTTGGGGGGATCGTCTGAATAGCGGTACCTTCCCTCAGGCAACCTTTCTATTGTCGGTGAAGAATTGTTCCCCGGCATATCCGCACTTGAATTTTGAGTTACATCATCTGCACTCCGTTGTGCCCGTCGGCCGGTATTTGCTGCATCTAATCCAGTATCTGCAGCCCTGGTACTTTTCGAGGCCCCTCTGAAAGCTCCTCTTCCCTTACCCGGTCCGATTAAACCTACACCAATCTCTGTAATAGTTGAAACGGTATTAGACAATGCTTCTTTATCTCCCATCATGGCATCGGCCAGAGTATTGACCGCAGCCTCATGCAACCTCGATATGGTACCAATCGGATCATTGGCGATGGTTCCAACTGTGCGAGCTGCACTGTGTATTCTTGATGAAAGACGACAGCCGAATTCCATTGTTTTACCTTCCGGTACGATGCCGGCAGCTTCCCCTGCGGCTGAGAGGCCTAAGCCAATTACATCTGATCCGGTATCGAGAAGTTCCACAGTTCCCACCCCGATAGAACCTAAACCATTAAGCACTCCAGTACCGATTGCAAATCCGTAGCCGTGGTTTTGGGCTTCACGTGCCAACAACTCCTGATCCGACTGAACACTCTCGGCCCATTCTCCCAATGCCGTCTCCTTAATTTCTTCACAGACTTTTCCCTTGGGATCTCCAAACGGCTGGCGTCTGCTGTCAGGTTGAGCTTCAGGACTCTCATTTCCCTGGGTGTTTTGAGTGTCGCCGGATCCTTCAGCGCTGTTTTCTGCTTCTTGTCTTTCTGTATTATTTTCTCGCCTGCCTGATCCGGATGAGGTATCAGAATTTTCTGAATTCCCAGAGTCAGTAGTTTCCTGATCGCCGCCGGTTTCCACATCAGATTCACTGCTTTGGCTTGTGTCAGTGCTTTCTTCTGATTCCTGATCTTCTTCCACAAAACTGCCAGAAGCAGAATCGGACTGCTCTTCAGGATCCAGTTCTGATGGCACTCTTACAAGAGTGAGATCATCATTTTCTTCTACCGTCTCTTTTAAACTTATGATATCCCCAGGATCGGAGGTAAAAATTTCCCCCTCTACATCCTCACGTGGATCTGTGGGAAAAGCATAATATTTTCGGCCGGCCTCTGCTTCTTCTTCCAGTCGTTGATTTAAATTCTCTTGATACCCCTCCTTTTCTTCTTCAGTAAGATCTTCTGGCCAATCAACCTCACTTGGTGATAGTGCTCTATTTTCGAGATATTCTTCAGCTCTTCTTAACTCCTCTGCGTCTTGTGACTGCGCACCCGTAGTATCCCGAAGCCCAATAGGATTATTCCGGGCAAACTGATACAGGTTTAGTCCATCCACGGGCCCCATTGGATCGGGATTCAACCACCGGCCGAGCCAGGTCGCCAGATACCGGAGCCCATAGTAATAGAGACCGGTTGCGTCATCATACTCCTTACCACTATAGCGGTATTCTTTACGGATCACTTCCTTAATTTTGTCCCCGGCTATCAAAGCACTTCTACCAAAGGGGTAAAATTCCTCATAGCTGATGATATCTCCATCCTCGTCCAGCTCAAGAGACGATGAACCCAGCCTGTCCTCCAGCTGATAATGAATAGCCGGCGTACCTACATTGTCGGTCTCCAGTGCATTTTCATCCTTTGTCCACTGGTGAATCAGGGCAATTCGTCCACGGTCGTCCTTTACATGGGTGGTTTTCCGGTCCAGCGTCACTCGGTCGCCTCTTCGTTCACGCTTGATTTCACAGCCTCCCAGGTAGATTTTTTCTCTTACCACCACATTGCCGTCCTCCAGGGTCTCTTTTACCTTGCGTACGCGCTGCCCTCCTGAGCCATATACATAATATTCGGCATCGTCAATGCTGCTTTCACCGGAACGCTCAATGATAGTGGCCTTGGCAAGTTGATCGCGATAGTTCCACTTCAGTGGTCCGTCCAGGTGGTCCAGATCGGTCAGGTTGCCGGCTTCATCAAAGAGCTCTTCAGGATTGCTGCGGATAGTACCACCCTGAGTTTCCTCAGTTATACTTCGATTCGACCTTTCGGATATCCACATATCACGGGTCCAGGACACGTCACCGACCTGCTTCATCTGACTCATATTACCCGCTTTATCATATTTGTATTTGCGCGTATAAGGGGTCAGCGCCTGTCCATTATTCAGTGACAGGTGGCGGGTTCCCTTGAAAGCTTCTGGAGGTTTTCCATTCTTACCATAATCATGCTGCTGCAGGGATTTACTCATCCACCCGGTCGCTTCCTTCAGACGATACAGCGGATCATAGGTATAATCACAATAACGACGCTGCTGGTCATGGTTTGAGGGCATACTTCCGAAGATATGGCTGCGCGTCTGATCGTCTTTTCGGGTCAGGTTACCAACAGGATCATAGGTGTAATCGATATCCTGCCGGGTGCGAACCGTGTTATTATCTTTGTGCTTTGAGACCATCCGCTTGAGACGAAAAGTATCTTTATCATAGATATAGTTGGTATGCACATCGTTGTCATATCCCACATGCGTACGCTGGCCCCTGGCATTGTATTCAATTTCCTGGACTATCGGAGCATCAATATCTCCCCCCTCCGTCCGGACATGAATACGTTTCATCAATCCACTAATATGATAGGAAGGCCTGTGAATACTCCCATCGGCCTGGCGTTTCTCTTTCACACGCCCAAGTGCATTATATTTGAATGTAGTTGTAAAAACCTCATCATCCAGCAGTACATTACTGGACCAGTCGGCCTCTGTTTTATAGTCCGAGCGGATCTGTCGGGAGGTCTCCAACGGTCGGCCCCCAATATCACAGCCTTCAATTTCGACCAAACCTGCCTGGTCTCTTTGTTCTGCCAAGCGGGTCAACAGGTTCCTGCGTTTGGCCTCATCAGTATCGTTGAAGTCCTCGCCAAACCTATTCTTTTTCACTACGTGGTCCAATCCCCCGGAATTATTCTCGTCAATTACCCGGACTTCCACGGGACGAGAAAGTGAATCAAAGCTTGTAATGGTATGAAAATCACGCGCCGACCACTGATGTACCGGTCGGTCCAGGACATCCGTAAATTGACGGCGTGTTCCGCTGTCTATACTTCTGTTCAACAGTGAATTCCCCATCATATCATACACGGTTTCTAAGGTTGTCACCTGCTCGTCCGCAGATCGCTGTTCATTGAGCGACTGCTGCCGGGGATCGATGGAGCTAAGCAGATTGCCTTGTATGTCAAATTTGTTGCGGGTTTCCAGGGTTTCAGAGAGGCCGACAATCTGTTTTTGCAGAATCCTCCTGCCCAGTGGATCAAAGACCTTTACATCCGGCGTGTCAAAATGCTCTTGAGCTTTTTCTATGGCATCTTTTTCGGCACCATCAACAATGCCGGTTTCCACTTGAGATTCATAATAGAAAGAACGTTCTACCGTATCGTTTTCATCATACTCCCGGATCTCCCACGGTGTATAAATCGTCTCGGTGAAAAAGCCTTTTGGAGTGTCAGTTTTAATCTTTCTGCCAAGCGGATCATAATGCTGTTTTGATGTGACTCCATGCCGGAGAAAGGTACTTCCCGATTCAAAGCGTGGTGAACCCGTAAAGATCGGCTCGTATTTTTTAACAGCCAATCCTTTGTTGTTGTAAACAACACCTCCGGTTGCCACCCACCGGTTCTGAACGTCATCCATCTCAGAGACAGTACCGTCCTCAGCAGGTACATATGCTGAACCGGGTTCTACCTTCTTCTTGGTTTGGACCGGCCGGCCAAATCCATCAACATAATGAACCTGAGTTTGTAACCTGCTTGTTTCACCTTCTTCAACATTACTGACATGGGTTTCCCGTTTCAGATTTAGCGTAGAGGGAGGAGTTCCCGACCGTTTCCATGCAAATAGATCATAATAATAGAAGGTTGTTGCACCTTGGAGGAAACGTTGAGGGGCATTCAGGATCTCTCCCTTCGGATCGGTCACCGAATCTATATTCTCAGCTTCGGGCTGAACAGTATATTCGTTGAGTGGCCTGTCTCCCTGTCGGACATACTGTCCATTGTGATCCACGGCTTTGCCATACATTGAAGTTGCAAACGCTCGCCCCAGTGGATCAAACCTGATCTCCCGGACATTCTCATTCGGATCAACAATACGCTTAGGCCGTACAGCATGAAAGTCCATGAAGTATTTCGTTACATTTCCCGCTTTATCGGTACGGCTTTCGATAGTCAGGTAATCGTCATTATATGCGAGGATCTCACTATTACCAAACTGATCAATATTTTTCTTCGGCTGATAAAATCCCTCTGCTCCCAGATATTTCCTCACGTCGGAGGGTTGCCACCAGTAACCGTCGTGGCTGGTATAATTCAGGGCTTTTATGGATGTCGCATCCAGGCGAGAACCGAAGACCTCTCCAAGAAGAGAATCGTTAAAAGCAGCCTCTTCGGTATGGTGCAACCGGAGAGGCAAAGAAATCTTCAAAGGGTCACGCGTAAATTCGTCTTCACTCGAGTAATAAAACTGTTTGTCCCAGCCAATAAGCCGTGCGGCGGGATCCGTTGGGGAATCCAGATTTGAATCAAAAGGTTTCAATGACTGCAGGGCCTTATCCACTTGCCGATTCAGGCTTTTCCATGAGAAATAGTCGTCACTATCCGTTTGAAGCCCGCCAACTTCGAACATCCGGCTTTCCACAGGGATGCCGTGTCTGTAAACGCCATTATCTATATGCTTTAGCTCCTGCTCCTGAACTGTCGCATAAAGTTTTGATTGTTCTGAAGTAACATTCGGCCCTTCTCGCCGGGGATAAGCAATCTCACTCGTCCGAACCGGATAACCTAAATCATCGACTCTCAGCACAAATTGATGGGTAATACGCGGATCTTCTGGCTCTTGTTCATACTGATAGGTCAGCTCCTGGCTCTGATATGCCTGGTAAGATCCATGTGAATCCTCCTGAGCCGGTTGCTTTATACGAACTCTATAATTTGTCTCATCAACAGAATAGGGGTGGTCAGATATTTCCCCCTTCTCCACGGCATACACCTCTTCACGGAGTGCTTTCCCTGATAATACCTTATGCGCCTCGGAAATTGTTTTAGTATCGTAAAGGTCACCCTCTTCAATAACAGGACGAAACATACATTTACTTTTATCGTCCTCTTTGTAGTAATCCTGCCTTCTCAAGTCAGCCCGCGGCCTGTCTTTTCCACTGGCCCCATTGTGAAACCAGGTTTTTGTACATGTCGGTTGCACATAATCATCGCTCTCCAGTTCCGGATAGCACTCTTTGCTGAAGTTCTCAGTATCATACTGCTCCACAAATGAAAAACCGCGAAACTCTCGTTCTTCCCCATCAAAGTAACCGTCATGATAAATGTATCTAGAATGAGACCGCGTATTCGAAATATGATCGATATATTCCACCCGCTCTACCACTGGAACATGGGAATGCAGCTTGGTATGCCAGGATCGGCCCGCCTTCATGTCCGCTAAATAAAAATCAGCTGAGGAAGCATAGCTGAAATTTACTTCACGTCCCATATTATTATTGATCGTTGCAAGCAGATTAGGAGTTGTATCTCCAGTCAGACGAATATACCGAAGGGGAGCGTTGCTATCGGAGGGTAAAGACGAGGACCAAACAAGACAGGGGGTGCCCTCTCCAAGCAAGTCCATAACAAATACCGTCTGTAAATTACTTACAGCGGGGAAAGAAGATATTTCATGGGCGTTGCTGAACCCATTTCCCGATTCATTAATCCAGTATCTTGCTCCTTCACTGTTAATATAGAGCAGATCGGAAGTTCCTGTCCCTGTTAAATCTACAAGATGAAGTCTCTGGGGATCATAACTCTCCGGCCTATCAAAAAATGGCGCATGGTCCATTACCACTTTTTTTCCGTAATTGCCATATCCCAGGTTGGGCCAGTAGCAAACCTCGTTATTTCTGACCCGTACAACATCCTGACCATTGCCTGATATATTAGCTACATAATAACCTTGTGACGGATCAGTATTGACTTGTGGTGGACTTTCATCCTGATTATAGGACAAGGCGTTCTGTCTTGGTTTGTCAAAGCCTTTCTTACCTTCCGAACCGTACCAGGTAATCTGTCCAGGCTCACTTATTGCCAAGTCGGCCCGTCCGTTACCGGTAAGATCTGTGGATTGCACGTGCGGACCGCCCATTCCCACCTGTGCAGCCTGTTCAAAGGTGTCAAATGGCTGCCAGGATCTCGTATCAGGTTCCACTTCATAATATCCCGCTTCCTCCCCATTTAGATGAATAAGATCGGGGTGGCCGTTGCCATCCACGTCGGAAAGTTGATAAGTGCCGGGTTTGGAAGCTGGACGATTATCGGTAGCACGGGGATGCGAAAACGATCCGTCTCCTTTATTTTCCTGGTAGTACCAGGCTCCATTTCGCTCAGCTAAAATACCATTAAGACCCTCCCCATACAGGTCGAAAGGTTGGTAATAAATACCATCAATCCCGGTTGGCAGGTGGGTATCTTCCAGCCGGTGTATTTCCTCCTCAACTTCGGCTTCGGTATACCTGATTTCCAGAGGTGGAATCTTCTGGGACCATCGTTCCCCTGACGTATTCTCCTTGAAGCCTATACGGGATAGGTTAGTAATTGTCATCCCGGCACGGCCTTCAGGATCACGTTCACCGGCTACACTTCCATATTCTATTTTAAAACTGCCGGTGTGAACGGAATCCGGACCCAACTCTTTAAAGTGGTGAAAAAGCAATACCCGGCGGCACAACCGGTAAGTTCGCACTTCAAAACCCGACTGATAATTGGAAAAAGGGTCCGGACGCATAGACCAGTCCTGTGTTCCTTGAGGCTCTGGTTCTTTCTCTCTGTGTTCTCCATAGTCAAGCACAACCTCGAAAAGCCACCGATTATCCTCCGGCATTGTTTGAGAGTCGGGATCAAAGGGCTCCGTATTACCGTATTTGATTCGCTTCAAATACCGGTTTGTAATCAAATTACTCTGTAGTCGGTGAGATTCTGAGGCATGATTAGTTTTAACCCCCTTCAGGTTTTCCTTTTTATATTCATAAACCTGTATATTTCCACGGTCATCATACCTCTTCTCCAATAGCCACCGGTAAACCTTGGTATTATCAGAGGGATCCGCAATACGTCCCTGCTCTGTTACGCCAAATATCGACGTAACACCATTTCCATTAAAGGTCCGCCAATGCATCCTTCCGTTTCTGGTATTAACCCATCGTTCCACTCGCATACCTGAATCATCAGACCTCGTGCGGTAACGGTATATTTCAAAACCGTTCTGTTTTCTAACCTGCTGAGACCACTTACTACCTGCTTCCTTTAAAGCAGATACCAATTCTCCGACTCCACTCAGCTGAAAACTATCTTTCTCATCGAAATCTTCGTAAGTCGGCCGACTTTTGTGTGAAGAACGGGATATACTATCAAGAGACAAGTTCCATCCCATTCCGAAAGGCCCGTTACTATGCCCTTGGAACATCAAGTTCATCCGGGGAGAAAAATCCGATCGATCTTCCGGCAGTGGAATAGGTACCTGGAAAACTACACTCCCGGTATTCTTATTAACATCGACCTGCTCATTCATACCCAGTATTTCGTTTTCAGAAGATGACTCAGTACCTCTTGAATACTCTTGCATACAACTTTTTTAAAATTAAGCTTTCAGCTTGCGTATTTTAGCCCCCCTGTCTTCTGTTAGCCAAAAACCGTATCCACAGTAATGCTGACTTTCCAAAAAAATTAGAATCCTCTTTTTGGTCTCTTTTAGTACAAATAGCCTCTTAATTCATCAAGAATAATTATTTATAATATTTAAATAATTATCAAACCATACAAAAAAATGGAAATTAAATCATATACATAGGAAAATCCATAATGATTTCAATACGACTGATACACATGATCAAACACTTCATAACAGCTCTGCACGAAGAGCTCCTGGTCATATTTGTCTGGTAGAATGTCATCCAGCTCTTTTTCGATGGTGAGCTTCACATCGGCAACGCACTGCTGTTGTTTGGTTCAGTACATCACCAGTTTTTCCTGCTTGAACTTCTCGGTGAGCTCAGTAATGCCCTTCTTTATCTGGTCGCGCTCTTTCTTGGTCAGTTCTATTTTCTCGAGCTGGGTAACGATATCGAATACCGCCAGCTGCTCTTCGGAGAGGTTTTCGCGGTCGTGCCGCTCCTGCTCCTCGTTTAAATCCTGGACGAAGTCAAACAGTTCCGATTTATCCTTGACCGGATTGGTCGCCTCAGGACCGACTTCTTTATGTCCGGTGGCATAGACGGCCGGGGCTTTCTGCAGGTTGCGAACAACGCCTACGTAATCCACGAAATCAAACCGTTGTTTTTGTCACCGTGCACCTGATTCGCCCGCACGATGATTTGCATAAGGGTATGGTTCTTGATCGGCTTGTCGAGATACAGATCTCTGGGATGCTGCGATGAAGAGCTGTACTGCTTGAGATTTGAATTTTAGGAGGTAATTGATCCTTACTCTCTGTATTTTAAATAAGGTAGATATACTTAACGGAAACATTTCTGCCAGTTGTTTTGGTCGTATTAATCTTTCTCAACAAATAAAGCCTTATTATGCCTTACTCCATCCTTCAGTGTCTCCATGGCAATATCAAGGCCAACCTTGTCCCGAAACTTGAAACAATCCGTAATAGTCTTGGCTGGATTGCACACCTTACCCTCTGCCCCATCCACTTCATAGGTTTCTATACCTCCGGTTAGGCTTTTTTCTTGAGAAGCCATAAAATCAAAGCGGTCGATAATCTTACTCAGGGTGCCCAGCCTCTCCAGATCCGGAGACTAATTTTTTAAGATTTTTAGCATTTAATAGTAGGAGTTCTCACCACCCACAGGCATTATTTTAACGGCTGATCTCACTATCATTCGTTCATTTATCTGATTTACTGTCTTTGTTGAAAGCCCTTGATCCTCCTTGGAGATAAGCGTAGCCGACCGAACCTCCGAATCAAGCTTCCAGTCATATTCTTGAATCCAAGTAGAAGGTCGTATGCTCATCATGCTATTCGGAAAATGGAGATCATAGGCGTTGGAATGTTAACCATCCGCTGAAAAATGTTTTTTATGGAATGATATTGATGCTTCTGAACTTGTTGGTTTACCGTAGCTTGCTTAAATCATCCAAATCAGTACCTAATGACCCGGTGACAAGATGAGGAAAAAAATACTCCAAATAACAAATGGGATTGCCCTCATCGCGGCGATAGTGATAAATTATCTCGCCACAACCGGCATATTTAATGGAAACACGATAGGCAGTGTTTCTGAACAATATCAAAATTACTTTACGCCCGCCGGTTACGCTTTTTCAATCTGGAGCCTTATTTATCTCGGCTTGCTGGCATTTGTTATTTACCAGGCACGCAGTCTTTTTAAGCAAGAAGCGAGCGATGAGATCGTATTTCAAGTCGGGTGGTGGTTCGTTATTTCCTGTCTTGCAAATATTTTTTGGATTGTAACCTGGATGTATGAATTCACCGGTTTATCTGTCCTTATCATGGCTCTGCTCCTTTTTTCACTGATCAGGATAATCATACGGACCAATATGGAGATGGAAGATGCTCCGCTACAGAAAATAGCTTTTGTCTGGTGGCCTTTTTCGTTTTATTCCGGATGGATTACCGTAGCTTTTATCGCTAACATCGCCGCCTATTTAACTAAAATCGGATGGCGGGGCTTTGGAATATCAGATATTACTTGGACGGTCATCATAATTTTGGCAGCGGGAGTGATCAATGTAATTATGACCTGGACTCGTAATATGCGCGAGTTTGCCCTGGTTGGTGTATGGGGTTTGGTAGCTGTAGCTGTTGCCAATTGGGGAGAAGTGCAAATCATCGTATATACTGCGCTTTCCGTAGCTGCCATACTATTTATCAGCAGCGGAATTCACGGGTTTATAAACCGAAAAAGCTTTCCGCTGTACCGTATGAATCATGAAAATTCCTGATGGTAATAAGGATTCGAGCTATTTTATCATTTCAACTGGAAACAAGAAGTTGTCAAAGCTTCGCAAGCGAGACACATAGCTACGGTTGCAAAAAACTAACTATTCGAGCCAATAATCTGGTTCCCGATCAGGTGGCAGGTTAAGTGAGGAAAATTTTATGGCCAACGTAAAGAAGAAAGTACTTTCCGTCCTATATCATATAAAACACAGGCTCTCCATGTCAAAACTGCGGCTCGGGAAGAAGCTTGGTTTTATCCGTTCGGTGATGATCATGCCATACCATGGTTTTGGCAACGGGAAAGAATTGTTCTTCCTTGGAAGAGTGTTGAAGGACAGGGGGATCAGCATTTCGCAGTTGGAGGACAGCAAGTGGCGAAACTTCAAGAGAATGTACAAGCGATTCATGACATGGGAAATTCCGGATGCGAGGGTGGAAGCAACTTTTGATGGCATTACAAATTCGGCGACCACCGACGATGAAGGGTATTTTGAATTCAGGATCGAACTTCCTCAGCCCATAATAAGTCAAAATCCATGGCAAAAAGTTCGGCTGGTGCTGGCAGATAAGGTGATCAACGGCCAAAAACCTCCGGTGGTTTACAACGATGTTTATATACCCTCGGAGAATGTGGGATTCGGAGTCATTTCTGATATCGACGATACCATTGTGCCCACGGGTGCCACAAAACTGTGGGATATGCTGAAAACCACTTTCCTGGGTAATGCACATACACGGGTTCCATTTCCAGGAGTAGCTGCGTTTTACCAAGCACTGTCCAAAGGACTTGTGGGACGTGAAAACAATCCTTTCTTCTACGTCTCGAGCTCTCCATGGAATTTGTACGGTTTTCTCAGGGAATTAATGAACACTCATAATCTTCCGCAAGGACCGTTGATGTTAAGAGATATAGGATTGTCACGGGAGTATTTTCTTGCCGGCAGCCACATTAAGCATAAACTTGTTCAAATTGAAAGAGTATTCGATATTATCAGTGACATTCCTTTTATCCTGGTCGGCGATTCAGGTCAGCATGATGCCGAAATCTACCTGCAGGTAATCAAGAATTTTCCCGGCAGGGTCAAAATGGTTTATATTCGCGACGTCGATCCATCCAGTCATACGAAGGTGCTAAAAATCGCTGACGAAATCCGGAAGTTGGATGTTGAAATGATGCTGGTCTCCGATACGATAGAAGCCGCTCACCATGCGGTTTCCAAAGGGTGGATTTTAGAAGAGGATATTGCCCATATTGGAGAAGAAAAGAAGGAGGATGAAAATTTAACTGGATCCTTAACTTAGATGAACACAGAACTATTCTCTACAGAGATCGGCGGATTTATTTTAACGCAATTAAACGGCTAACAGGCGAAATTCCGAACCTGTCCGTCGCCAATGTTGGTAAGTCTTCCCCGTCTGAGCAAGAGTATCCTGCCCGGTAATGAACTATTTGAGTATTCAGAGAACAATCCCGTTATTGAGAAGATTACGCCCACTTTCATGACATCTGAGTCATATAGCATTGGCTTGTACGCATAGGGACTCGCGCCGTCAGTGGATGCGCAGGCAAGGCACAAAACGTGGATAATGTCCCTGTTGATATTGAATGAATGTAAAATATACCCGTTCTAATGATAGTACATATCGTTCTGCACTTTGTGGTACCTGTGATTGTGGCTCACCTTTTCTATAAAGAACAGTGGAAACAGGCTGCCTTAATTATGGTTCTCACGATGCTGGTCGATCTGGATCACCTGTTAGCAAACCCTGTATTTGACCCAGAGCGGTGCTCAATTGGTTTTCACCCTCTTCATACTATTCCCGCCATCGGAGCTTATGCAATTCTGTTTGCACTACCTTTACTAACAGGACTTAATACAAAGAAACATAAAACCCATCCTGTGAAGAACAAGCTCCATTTGATAGGTTTAGGCTTGTTGATACACATGTTGCTGGATTGGATCGACTGCCTATATTAAAGCAATAAGGCAATAAAACCGTAAGAATCAACCCATCTCACTAGATTTTATTGAACCAATTGAGGAATTGCCAAACTTATCATTAATCCGCCACGTGATCGGCATGATACGCATCCCGCTGGCCCATGGGTCTGTCTTTGCCTATGGTAGTATCTTTGCGGGTCTGGTGCTCCATTTCAGAGTTGATTTCCGCACCCAGCAATATTACATAGGCCGTGATATAAAACCATAGCATCAGAATAATCACTGCGGCAAAACTACCGTACATTTTATCATAATTGCCGAAATTACTGATGTAAAAAGAGAACAGGATTGAGCCTGCCAGCCATAAGATTGTTGCTATAACAGCTCCCCAGTTAACCCATCTGAATTCAGGATTGCGGCGATCCGGGGCTATCTTATATATCATAGCCAGAACTCCCATCAATACCAGAGCCAGAACAGGCCACCGCAACCATTGGACAATAATTTCAACCCCGTAAGCAGGAAGATTAATACCCGCAACAATCGCAGGGAAAACCACAACCAGTGCGGTACAAATTATACCTATCACTATTCCACCCAGGGTGAAGAGCAGGGTTAATCCGTTATATTTGAAAAAACCACGCTCGTCAATTTCATCATAAGCCACATTAATACCTTCAAACACTGCCTTTGTCCCTTGCTGGGCACTCCAAAGGCTGAAAAGCACACTCAAAACAAGGCTCCAACCCAGCGTCGCCTCCGACTTACTGGTAATATTTTCTAAAATACCCGATATCATTTGAGAGGATTGCTGTGGCAGAATATGAGCTACCTCGCTAATTAGCTGTTGAATCTGGGCCGGTTCCATGACCAGGCCAAAAATTGATACAGCCGCTACGAGTGTGGGAAAAAGCGCCAGGAAAAAGTAATAGGCCACACCTGCCGACACGATTGCAATATGATCTATGGTAAGTTCACTGCTTACGCGCTTACCGATTTGCTTCCAACCCTGCCATGACAACTGAATGGGTTTTTCTGCAGAGTGTATGTCTTTGGTTTCATTCATTCTTCTCTTGCCTGTTAATTCTACATCTGATTGGATCCGGGAAATGGATGGCATGTTCATTAATTATTAAATAGTAAGAGCCAGGATTCCCGGGGGCAGAGGCTCCTCCCGAAACAATAGCTGCAAGAAATACCCACCATGCTGCTGCTGCCGCTTTTCTGGCAGCTTCTATTTGTCGCATGGATTCCCGTTTAGCTTTTTCAGTCTTCTCTTTCAGCTCTGCCTCTATTTTATTCATCTTCCTAAGGACTTCGTCCCGCCCTTGTTCAATTTTATCTACCACTCTTTCTGCTTGTTCGCGATCAATTTTTGGGTTATTACTCACCAGCGCAATAAGCGATTCCCGATCCATTCGCTGAAGTCGCTTTTTCAGGATCGAGGGTGACCTTTGGATCATCCATAATACATTTAACATCATACTTCATATGACCATAACGCAGTTCTGGCTGGTCCATACAGTCAAACTCATTGCTTAATCGCTTGCTTGGCGTCCCCTTTACTATCACGCGCCTGTGCGGTTGAATTTGTCCCGCTGTTGTTTTTCATCATCTATGTCATAATGAGAGGATGAATAGCGGGAACGGTTAAACTTATCTTGCACATTACCAACTGCCGTTATTCCTGTTACAACGGCTAAATTTGTCAGTAAAAATTGAAATGTAAAAGCCAGTAGTACACCAGCTACTACGCCGATAAGAAAGTATCCATATCCTTCGTAAACCATGTCCCAGTGCCTGTTTGCGCAAACGAAGATGCTGCCAAGACCGACAGCATAAATAAGCCCTACGTATCGGTAATAAGTGACTTATATTTCATAACGGTGGGTGATTATATTTTATAATGATATAAGAGCTTCCATTTTCCCAGCTTTTGTAGAGTTGCTACTCTCGTTGGACGTAGAATATGAGCGGCATCGCAAGCAAAACTGATCCCTATACATATTGTAACCTTCCAGTTCCTTCTTTAGTTCCCTTACAAAGCTTCCTTGTTCGAAATAGGTTTTGCTGGAAGTTATTTGCCATTTATGCCCACTAGTTTAATATAAGTTACCCGAAAATATATGGATTCTTGTACATATATAGTTGTAATAATTCAAATTAAGAACCATATTGAATATAAATGTGGCTGAATAAGCGCTTTTCCTATTCTTGATTTCGGGCAAACTGGGAGTTTTCCAGTTTAGAACAAAAAAAGATGCTCATGAGGGGGCTGTTTAAAAAAATATCATACTGCTCACTTCTTAATATCAATCCTTATGAAAAGGATCCGGGATATAAAGAACTGCTCAGATCAACAGCGCAACAGGGATTTTTTGCATATGGCTTGTTGGGAACCTTGACCCTACTTTTCCATATATTGTCCCCTATTTTTATCATAGGTAAGACTATTGCCTGGATGTACCACTCAAACAGTAGAGATTCGGGTACCCGGACTGGATCTCTGTATTGATTTTGTAGAGATGCGCGGAGCGACAATTTTTGGCGGCCCGTAAGTCGGTGGGAAATAGGGTTCCAGGAAGTTGCTTTACTGTGGTCTAAACATAGCCTCGAGATAGTTGGCAACGCTGTCTTCCATATTGGTTCCGATTACTTCATGAGCATGTTTCTTGAGCCGTTCATCCGCATTTTGCACAGCAATACATTGGTGTGCAATTTTAAACATCTTGATATCATTGATGTGATCTCCAAAGACAATGAGCTCTTTATCCTGGTGGCCGAATTCATCTTGTAGCTGTTGAATAGCCCTATCTTTTGTTGCCCTGTAATCATGAGCAGTAAGCCAATACCAACCCCTGGAGTAAAGATTTTCGAATAAGTGAATTTCTACTTTGTCTTGAAACTGGTCAAGTAACTCTCGTTTTATTTGAAGTAATTTTTTTTCCTTATCTATAAACGTAAAACAAGTTATATAGTGGTCTCTGAGCTCTTTGATAGATATAGTTTTTTTAAGCCGCTGATCATTGCTGGCAATACGGTCCTCATAATACCACTGCAGTCCGCCATTATTAATCTGATTGTAAAATAAAAAATCCTCCCCGTTATGATGAGTGGAGATAAAAACACCTACATTATGCTTTTCGACATACCCCCGGATACCTTGTCTCACCTCTTGCTGAATTTCATTGATGACAAGATGTTTTTTAGTATTGTAATCTGAAATATATGCGCCGTTCAGGCAAATTACCGGGAGGGATAGCTGCAGGTCCTGGAGGATATAGGAAATAGTGTGAAGACTCCTGGCACTTGCTACGGTAAAGTTCAAGCCGTTGTTGATTAATCGCTGTAACTTGGTCCGGCTGTGCTTAGATAATAAGCCATCGTTATTAAGGAGTGTGCCGTCAAGATCAGAAACGACGAACGTATTATTATTCACAGCATTAAATGTATTGGATTTTAGCAATACCCCGCTCCGGAGGTGTTACCGTATGTAAAGGACGTAATTCTACCTCGCCAATGAGCAAATTTCCTGAAGCCTGGGCAATTTCATAAATAAATTCAGCAAGCTTCTCAGGTTCTATTTTTTTGTCGTCATGAGTTTTGGGCCTGTTTTTAATGGCTCCGGCATTGATTAAAGTTGTGCGGATTCCATTATCTCTTGTTTCCTGGATATATACTTCCGACAGTGCTTTAAGAGCAGCTTTTGTGGCACAGTAGGCTGCTCCCTTGTCAAAATAATGTTCGCCGGCATGACTTCCCATAATAATTACTCTACCGTCCTCTGAAGATTCCAAAGAGGGAGTGAGGTACTTCAGGAGAAAAAAAGAGGCATTTAGATTTGTATTGACAGAATGTAACCAGTCTTTCTCATGCATGTCCTTGATAGAGGCAAGTTTTCGCACAGCAGCGTTGAGAAAACAGAGAGAGATGGTTTGTGTTTTTTCTTTTAAACGGTCGACAGCTGAACGAATATTCTGCAGCTTCGAAAGATCGCACTGGATTTCATTCATCCATTCTTCTCCTTTGAGGGTCTTGTTTAGAGAATGAATGACATATCCTTTTTGATAAAAATATTTTGCAACAGCATACCCCGTTCCTCGATTGGAACCGGTTATAACCATGTTTTTTTCTTCCAAACTTTATTAGATTAAATTAAGAAGTCGCTTCCATTCTGTTCTGATGTCCTTGTGTGAGGCTCCTTTTCTAAACAGATCTTTATCAAGTGATCGGCCGGATTCAGATTTTAGCCTCATGCCATCAGGAGAAATTTCAGAAGTAATAACATATTCTCCACTGGGATCCTTTCCAAAGATCAGGCAAAAATCCACCAGCACCAGATCAGACATCCATTTTTTCAGGGCTTCGTTGACACTCAAGGCAATGGTTTTCAGCGCTTCAGGATCTTCTCCATATTCCCGGATATAATCTGCGGCAATCGGTTGGTCCTCAGGGTTGGTTCTGTAGTCGAACTTGACGATCGGGCGGTCAAACTCAGCATTTTTTTTAAACAACCCTGGATAAAATTTCAAGGTGGAACCGATGGCAAAATTTTTGACGATTACCTCGAACGGAGGATTGGTACAGTGTCGGGCAATATAGCGTCGGGAATCCACACGTTCCACAAATGCCGTTTTGATGTCCTCCTTCTTAAGCACATCGACTGCCTTTTCATAGAAGTCCAATCGCAGGGCATCGGTACCCTCAACAAGTTCATGCCGATCATAGGTGTAGCTTGTTAAAGAGGGAATCAATTCTACAAGCAGGAGATTATCTTTGTATTCGTATATACGTTTACTTCTACCTTCCATTATCGGAGAATCGGATATCACACGGTCAATAGAGGTATTCATATAGCAGGATATGGATATGTTAAAGATTCCAGTAATCTCGTTCAGAAAGAGTATTCGGTGCTGCTAATCGGATGTTAACATCAGCAGTATTGTCTTGAAGCCGGGAACATACTTCCGAGGTAAGATCTGTCGTAAGACGTTTTAACATCATTTTTTTTGTTTTTTCGACAAGCTCGGACCTTTCTTCAGGAGAAAAAGTTAACTCAGCGGTGAGTTCTAATAAATAGTCATCGTGAGGCTTTTTTATTTTGAATTTTGGCCAGTTCGGAGCCGAGGGTTCCTTGAGTATTGAAAAATCAGAAGGAGGACGGCTCAGGCCGGGAACATCATCGATAGCTTTGGCTACTTCAGCCTCACCTACATAAATTTTGGGAGCTATCTTTACACTCCGTTGAAGTCGCCCTTTAAATATATAAGCTTTTTTTCCGGCAGGGCAGTCGGTGCCATAGACTTTTACCAGGTCCGAGGTTTTATACCGTATAAGAACAAATCGTTGGCTAAAAGGAAAGAGCGGGGTTATCACGAGTTCTCCCACCCCTTCATCAATGCGGTCTCCGTTTTCCAGGTTCAGCACTTCGGGGACCACAAAAGGCTCAAAGTGAAACCCATGGCAGTTATCACAATAGCGGGCTCCGCCAAACATTTCGGACATGGAGAAATTATCGGTGATGCTTGTTCCAAAAAAATCCTCCATGACCTTTTTTCTTTTCGGCGGCACGGGCCACCCGAATATGGTAATAGCATCCAGCTGATCTTTAGGAAGGCTGATATTTTCCTGTTTCAGGTACTGGTAGAGAACACAAAGGCCCATGTAGGTTACATTCAATTTGCTGATCTTCTGCTGGTGACCGGGGAAATCAAACTCATTCTGTAAAAGCCAAGCGGTACGTAATACCCCGTAATCCCTGATCAGTTCAACCATAAAGTTATAACCGAATCCGGGTATTTTCAGAACGGCACCATGATTCATAGACCCTTCTGAGATGCCCAGAGGCTGGGATGCTTCGGATTCAAACTGTTTGGACTGCAGGACCGAAAAGAAATTTTGCAGATACTGCTGTTCTTCAAGTGACCTCTGGATAAGCAGCGGTCGCTGACTAATGGTTCCCGTAGTAAAAGTAACAAATCCAAAGGTAGTAATATCAGAAATGATTCCGTATTCGTGCTGATATATGTTATCCTTGGTTATGAGGGGCAACTCTTCCAGCTGATCATAGCCCGTGTATTTGTTTTTAGCTGTTTCAAAACTATTCCCGTAATAGGAGGTGTTCTCACAGGCCATCCGTACCGTAAGATCAATCATCTTATCCCTGAGAAGAGCAAAACCTTCTTCATATCTGGCAGGATGAGCCAGCACATGAGAAAACAAGGGAGCCATAACTGCCGATCCGACATGTTCGGGTTCAAGTCGGGCCGGAAGGTCCTTTATCCAGTTTGTATATTCTTCTAATGTAGGCCCGGGAGCAACGTAACTTTCTTCCTGGGTGACACACATACTATTTTGAACCTATTTCTTTGGTAACACCCGCAATAGCTTTACCGAATTCTGCAGGTTCGGCAGCGGCTATTTCTGAAAAAACAGCGGGCTCGGCTGTCATAACCCTGCCAATTAAAGCAGGATTTTTTTCAGCCACTTCGGAAATGATTGACGGATTAGAAGCCAGCGCCTTACTTAAAATTACGGGCTCTGCCGTAGCAATCTCCATTATATTATCAGGAGATTCTTTGATCCTTTCGCTGATTGCCATAGGTTCTGCAGACATTATTTTGGAAATAGAAGAAGGATTCATCCGGGCAATTTCACTTGCTACCGCAGATTCGGCGCCCGGATATTCAGCTAATTGTGAAGATCCTGCCGGTACATAACCTTCCCTGTCTCTACCTTTTCCTGATTTTTCCATAATAAAATTTCATTTATTAGTCTTTATTAAAAAGGTATCCCAAACCTTTTCATCATCCCATTTAGTCCGGGGGGCAATGATAGATGATATAAGTCTACACCCCTCGACTGCATCGATCGAAATCTACAATCACTGGCAAGCTTTAACCTTGCCAATGTTAAAAATTCCTCTAAATAAAGGGCAATAAAGATTGATTGAATGTAGGATGAAATTCAATATAATATTTTTTTACGAATTCCATAACGATTTTTTTACAAAGTGTTATGAATGGACATGACGAATATATTATATACAGTATCATGATATTTCCAGGACCGCTGTTAATTTAAGGGTAAGTGACATTGATCCTGTCCCGGATGACGATACTTATGTAACCGGCCTTGTAATGCTATCATGATGGCCTCCCCTTTAATTCATACTCACTCAAAAGACCCTTCACCGACTCCCGGACGGCTTGCAGGGAGTTGTATCGGGGCTGGTACTTTAAGTGTTCTTTCGCCTTCTCTATGCTGGCATTGGTGCTATGGGCTATGTGATCCCAAGTCAGATCCGCTTCTTCCCGGCTGACCGTCTTCTTCCACTCTTCCCACGGTAAAAATCGCAGATTGGCCTCCTGGCCCCGCCATGCCGCCATGGCTCTGGCATATCCCCGGAGCGTAAGTGCCTGTTCGGAGGCCACATGGAAGCTTTCGCCCACCGCCTGGTTCCAGTTATCCATCGCGTTCACAAATGCCTGGGCCACATCATCGGCATGTACATGATGAACCGTCTCCATGCCAATATTGGGTAATACAACTTCTTTGCCCTCCGCCAGTCGGTTGAAGATACCGGGATCAAGATTTCCTGCAGGATTGATGGGCACCCAGCCCGGACCGGTAATATGTCCGGGATGCAGGATGGTAGCGGGAAAACCTTTTCGGCGGGACAGAGAAAGCAAATATGATTCAATGGCGGCCTTTTGTATTCCATACTCCCCAAATGGGTTCCGCGGCTGACTTTCACGGGTGGGAACCCGCTCACTGTGACCATGAACCCAGAGGGTCCCACAGTGCAGAAAATGTTGTATTTGGCCCATGAGAGCCTCTGCCAGGCATTTCGCACTCCCAAGCGTAAAGCAGATCATGTCTATTATCACATCAGGATTTAATTCCGCGATCTGCTTCCCAAACAGATGCTTCTCCTCCGCCTTTGTGCGGTCAATAGCCACGTTCGTAACAAATTTCCATGCAGAATGTGATCGATAGGGCTTGCTTTTTTGACGACTAACACAAATTACCTCATACCCGTCCATGACTAACCTCGGAACCAGGAAGGTTCCCACACGTCCTGTCCCCCCGATAATGACAACTCTCATTTTGCTTTATTTTTTTTAAAATTTGGATTAATTCCACTCTTTATGTCCGTGGAATACGGTTATAAAATAAATCCTTATTGGGATTCATTTTGTTATGTATACAAAGAACACAAAATAGTCAAAAATACCGCCTACAGGGACCATAAATCTCCAAAAAGAATCATGCAAAAATTTATGTATTCGCGCTTTTATACCTTTTAAACAGGATAATTTCTTTTACCTATTGCTTTTTGTAATATAAAGTTTTACTATTGTTATATAATATTTATTACAGTTGTTTTCCATTGCCTCATTTTTTTGAAAGTCAATATGAAACAGTCAGTAAAAGGACTGCAAGAATACAATAAATACGGACAATATAAGGACTTTTATAAACACAAAGTGCGTAGTTCAGCGTTTACCGGACAAATTCACGTTACGTTTACAAATGGTATAACAGAACTTTTTGCCAGCGGGAGGCATAGGGAGGAGGCTTTCGAGAAAATCTTCGATCAAATTGACAGACTGGCTTCCCGTAAAAATGGCCGGTCATATCGTCAGGTGCCCCCTCCCAGCTAACCGAAACCGCAGGTGTCGACCGGTTATGACCGGCTTGAAGCAGTTTCGCGGCACATTAATTGTTATTTCTTGCAAAATTGACTGGGGAATGTTATCGATATGCCAACTACCATTTTTAACTATTCATTTTCTATTTCTTCGCCATGAAAACTACCGACAACCGCCTGAAAACATACTACACAACAGGAAATTATAAGGGGTTTTACAAAACCAAGGAGACTAAGGCGAGGCTATCCCGGAATCCCCGTACCCAGCTTATCTTTTCAAATGGGTCTAAGGAAATTATTGCTTCAGGGCAATTCAATGAGGATGCCTTAGAAAAGGTATTCGACAAGATAGACCACTACTTCGACTCCAATTTCATCCGGTACCGATCCAGCCGGGAAAGATCGTTTGCTGCCTCGCCAGATAAATAAATAGGGTTGAGAGGAATATACCATGGACGACCTGGCTTTTACTGCCCTATTTATAATGGGATGTTATTATGGATTGCTTTTGCCGCCCCTTTAAATTTGGCGATTCATGTTCTCAATTAGCTCCTCCCATCGCTTTTAGTCCGCTCAAACGGTCCCATAATCCCCGTAACAATACATAAACCTACCCACAGACTGAATCGATAAGGTGACTTCCATCAGGACAAGGCGATGCCCCGGATATCACCAAAAAAGTACAATTTATATTGGTTCTTAAGAAAACCTGAGTATCTTCTTAGCCAGATATTGTAATTATATTTTTTAATTTTTAAGATTTCCTTGTGTTTGATTTTAGGTGTGTGACGACTTCCAAAACCCCCGCAGGAATACTTCTGTTATCTACTCAGGACATACCCAGGACGAGTACCTTTCTGTCAGTCGCTTCACAGTAATATGATATTCCGTAAAAATAATTACCTTCCCCTTAATGGCTTTTCAAAAATCGGTTTTGATTACTTTGTTGTATCTCGCATTTCTGGTGATTTCCGCCCGTGCCCAGAAAATAAATGACGCTTATCAATTACATATCAATAAGGCCTCTTCTCCCATAACGGTAGATGGCAAAATGGAAGAATCCGCATGGCGAGAAGCGGAGCCGGCAACCGACTTTCACATGATTACTCCGATGGATACCAGCCGCGCCCGGCTTCGTACCGATGTTCGCATGACCTATGACGACAGCAACCTGTATATTATTGCCGTCAACTTCCGCGGAAAATCGGATCCCAATGTTGTGGAGTCGCTGCGCCGGGATTTCAATTTCGGCAACAATGATAATTTCCTGCTTTTCCTGGATCCGTTCGATGATCAAACCAACGGTTTTTCGTTTGGTGCTAACGCCGAGGGAGCCGAATGGGATGGACTTATGTACGACGGGGGCAGCGTAAACCTGAGCTGGGATAACAAGTGGGTTTCAAAAGTGAGAAATTATGAGGACCGGTGGGTCTTTGAAGCCGCAATCCCTTTCAAGTCCCTGCGCTATGATCAGCAGATCACGACCTGGGGTATCAACTTCAGCCGCTATGATCTGACCTTTCAGGAAAAATCGGGATGGGCGCCGGTCCCCCGGCAGTTTCCTTCCGCTTCGTTAGCATACACCGGAAACCTGGTATGGGATGACCCGCCACCACCGGCCGGATCGAATATCTCCGTCATTCCCCACCTCCTGGGGGGATTAAGCAATGATTTTCAACCCTCCGGTAGCCCCTCTTACCAGAGGGAAGCGGGATTAAATGCAAAAATAGGTCTCAACTCGTCGCTGAATCTCGACCTGACCATCAATCCCGATTTCTCACAGGTTGAAGTGGATGAACAGATCATCGATACGGAACGATTTGAGCTCTTTTTTCCTGAGAAACGACAATTCTTTCTCGAAAATGAGGACCTGTTTGCCAATTTCGGCAACGAAGATATTCGGCCGTTCTTTTCCAGGAGAATAGGGCTGGATGCCCCTATCCTGTTCGGGGGACGCCTGAGCGGACAGATCAACCGGGACTGGAGAGTGGGGGCCATGAATATGCAGACGGAACGCGTCTCGGAGCACAACATTCCTTCCCGGAATTTCTCCGTTTTTGCCCTGAAGAGACGGGTTTCCGACCGGTCCAATCTCGGCCTTATTTTCGTGAACAAGGAATCCCTCGGCTCGCAGTCCGACATCGGGGACGGGGAAACCGCTGCCCATGCCGGATATAATCGCAACATCGGGGTGGAATACGACCTTGCGACCTCATCCGACTTATGGAACGGCAATTTCACGATGCTTAAATCTTTTTCATCCGAAACTTCGGGAAAGACATTCAGCCATACCGCCAGCGCCCTTTACTCCGACGGTAACTGGAAGGTCCAATGGGCACAGGATTATGTCGGAAGTGACTTTACCGCTGAAACCGGGTATGTTCCCCGAAAGGGATATATCCGGCTGTACCCGGAAGTCGGCTACCTGTTTTTCCCGGGCAGTGGACGCGTGTTGAGCCATGGCCCCACCGTTAGCACGTCCAACTACTTTGATGAGTCCCTGCACAACACCGATTATGAACATAAAATCACCTACAACGTCAATTTTCGAAACGGGGGCACGCTCAGCAGCTGGGTTACCCATCGATTCGTAGAATTACTCGATCCCTTCGATCCCACGAATGTCTCGGGACACTTTCTGGAGGCGGGGAGCAGTCATACCTGGAACAATATGGGACTGGAGTTTGCTTCCAAGCCTCAGAGTCTGTACACCTATCTTTTTTCCGTACAGCAAGGCGGTTTTTTTGCGGACGGAACCCGCTTTTATGCCCGCTCAGAGCTGGGATTCAGATTTCAACCCTACGTCAATATCTCAGCCTACACCAGCTACAACAGGCTGGTTTTGCCTCGCCCCTGGAATCGCTCCGAATTCTGGCTGGTAGGCAACCGCCTGGATATCACATTTAGCAAAAACATCTATTTCACCACCTTTGTCCAGTACAACGACCAGCTGGATAACATCAATATCAACAGCCGGTTCCAATGGCGTTTCCAGCCGGCATCCGACCTGTTTGTAGTTTACACCGATAACTATATACCGGGATCCTTTTCAGTGAAAAGCCGTTCCCTGATGCTGAAATTAACGTATTGGTGGAATTTATAGAAAATCAGCGAGAATGGCTGTCGCTCTCCCTTATCCATTCCACCTACGTAAAAAACAATATTTCCCCACTCCTGTATTCATATTCATTACCTTCAAATGATCCTGGTGTCGTCACCGGGAATGGGCACCGGATAGCTTCCGTCCTCGCGGGGAAGAACGGGCGGCTCTGAATCATCTGACAAGTCGTCGGGAACCATTACCACATCCGAGTTCAGGGCATCCTCCCATTCTACGAGTTTGCCCGACTGAACCGCCATTCGTCCCATTATGCTCGTCATCGTACTCTTGGCTCCCCATTCCGTATCATTGACCGGGTTCCCGCTCCGGATGGCCCTGTAGAGCACCTCATGCTCGGTTTGGTACGGATTAGGGTCCCCCGAATCGTCGTAGCTCCAAAGCGTCTCACCCTTGCGGCTTTTGATCTCGGGACCGGAGCCGCCCGAGGCATGAGCAACACCCCGACTTCCCTCGAAAGAAAACGTTCGATTGGTCCAGCACCCCTGGATGTGGCGGGTACGGCTGTGCAAGCTGGTCCCGTCCTCATATTCATAATCTATATAGTAGTGGTCATATATATTGCCCTGTTCGGGTCCCTCCAGGGCTGCCCGGCCACCTGTTCCGAATGCCCGCACGGGATATGAGCCCTTAGCCCAGTGCGCAATGTCCTCGAAATGGATCGTAAGTCCCGCCGGGGATCCCCCCCACAGCCATTCGAACTGGCGCCAGTTCCGCAACTGGTACTCCAGCTCACTATCGCTTGGTTCCCGGTCAACTTGTTTGACGCCAGCCAGCAAATAATTGCACGACATGGAGGTGATATCACCGAGTTCACCGGCATTCACCTTTTCGACAAGCTTTTGAAACCGCCTGGAATACCGGTATTGAAGCCCCACTACCACGCTTAACCCTTTTTCCTCTGCCACTTTCCCGGCCTCAAAGACCCTGCGTACTCCCGGTGCGTCGGTGGCCAGCGGCTTCTCCATAAAGACGTGTTTGCCGGCTTCCACAGCCGTCTCGAAATGCAGGGGACGAAAAGCCGGGGGCGTTGCCAGGAGAACCACATCGGCCAGGTCGATCGCTTTTTGATAAGCATCCAAACCCACAAACTTATGATCGTCGGGCACCTTTATTCGATCGCTGATACTGTCCACACGCATCAGGTTCTCATAACTGTCGTTGAGCTTCTCTTCAAAAACATCTGCCATTGCAACAAGCTCAACGCCCTCCTCTGCCTGTAAGGCATTGACTACGGCACCGGCTCCTCTCGATCCGCTGCCCACCAGCGCAATTTTAAGTGTATTTGTTGATGCTCCGAATGCATTACTTCCGCCTGCCAGCGGACTCAGGAAGGCTCCTCCCACCAGGGCGGCAGAACTCCCCAGGAACGTTCGGCGTGAAATACTGCTACTTTTGTCTTTTAAAGTGAATTCAGGATCCATGGTTATGTGAATGTCTTTATAGGTGTACTGTTAAGGTCTAATCTTGTATTAAAAGAAATTTTGCTTTGCAAGGCCGGGGTATGGAGGCACAGCCCCTGTGTGGTCCGATTTTCAATGCCTGTCCAATAAAAGAAGAAAGATATAAAACAAAAAATATAAAAGCCTGCTTTCTTTCGGAGTTATCAGCCGTCCTCTGTCAAACTGTTCGCTATAGCAACTTCTCAGTTTGCTATTTATTACCTGATGGTTTTTTGCAACCTTGGTCCTTCTTCTCAAGATCAAGCCTCAAGCCTGTAGTTTTTTAACTCTCACACTTGCTATTGCTGTCCCTTTGTTTCATCGTTTCTGATAAAAGTTCTGTCAGGGTAGTTACGTCCCTTCGCAACGGTGTAATACCGTTTTAATCATTGATAACCCTATAATTTTATTCTTATGATAACATCGATAAAAAAATTAGCTGCTCTCTTTCTATTAGCAACCGTCGTTTTATTAGCAACCGTCGTTGGATTTACGGCATGCGATGACGATGACAGCGCCGGTCCCAATAACGAGCTCAACGCTCTGGAAACCATCGAAAGTGAAAGCCAGGTCTCCCTTCTGGTTTGCCAGTAACCGTCTCCCCCTCACCGGAAATCCTCCTTTCTACTCTTCTTTTTTTAATTATCTTTAAAGGCAATATATATCCATGTGGTACAATCCCAATTAACACAAAACCCGGGCAGATTAGGGATAGTGGACCAAACATTTTATCCTGCAACGCCTTCGCCTGGTTGTAGTTGGAGTACGAGAACATTCACGGGAATCAATAAAAGACCTATAAGTACCATACGCTCAAATTATAGCCTAATATAATAAACCATCCAATTTTATTATGACGATGCAACAAGAAGAAATTAACAAGGGAAGCAGGCTCATTGAAAATATAATGGGCAGTACCATTAAAATAGAGCAGGACGATGTAAAAGACATACCGCTGGCTTTCCTGTCGGTTGAAGACATGAAATTTCACCAGTCATGGAAGTGGATGATGCCGGTCATTGAAAAGATTGAGGAAGACCTCGGCTATCCTGTTACGATTAAAGGGAAAAGCTGCAAAATCACAGTCGATGACGATACGGTCTTTGAATACGAGGGTGACACGAAATTGGAAGCTATCTGGCACGCGGTTGTCAGCTTTCTCGAGTGGCATCAGTAGATCTTAACAGTATCATTCGATGAAATTTTTTACTTCCCAGCTTAGCTTTTTCCTGTCCAACCGAAGCACGACCGTCAATATCAAACGGTTGTTCCGTTTCCTGGCGGGACTTACTGCCCTTATTATCGCCTACAGCATTCTGTTTCATTTTATTATGGTGTATGAGGGACAGGAACACAGCTGGGTCACCGGCTTCTATTGGACACTCACCGTTATGTCCACGCTGGGGTTCGGGGATATCACCTTTACCAGCGATCTCGGACGTACTTTTTCGGTGATCGTGTTGCTCTCGGGCATGATGTCGCTGCTAATCCTGCTGCCCTTTACCTTTATTGAATTTTTCTACGCGCCCTGGCTTGAGGCCCAGTCCAAAGCCCGGGCGCCGCGGGAGCTTCCGGAAGATACCAGCGACCATATCATTATCACGCATCTTAATCCCATCTCCCGCTCCCTCATCCAGAAGCTCGATCATTATAATTACCAGTATGTGCTGCTGGAGGAAGATCTCCAGGAGGCGCTGAAGTATTATGACCAGGGGTACCACGTGGTCTTTGGCGATCGGGATGACCCGGAAACCTATCATAAATTACGGGTCCAGCAGGCCTCCATGGTTGTTACTCTCGGCAATGACATGACAAACTCCAATATCAGCAACACAGTCAGAGAACTTGACGAGCATGTCAGTATTGTAGCGACCGCAAACTCGGCCGACTCGGTAGACCTGCTGAAACTGGCCGGATCCAATCACGTGCTTCAGCTGGGTCGTATGCTGGGACGCTCCCTCTCGCGCCGCACCATCGGACAAGATCGGCGGGTCCATGTTATCGGCCGTTTTGAGGATCTAATTGTAGCGGAGGCATCGGCCTTCCAAACGCCCCTGGTCGGGAAGACGCTCCGGGAAAGTAACATCCGGGAAAAACTGGGCATTAATATTGTTGGACTGTGGGAGCGCGGGGAGTTTATACCCGCCCTGCCGGATACACTTATCAAAAATGAAAGCGTATTTGTTATAGCCGGCTCCCTCGAGCAGCTCCGCACCTATGACGAATATATGGCTATTTATAAAACTTCAGATAAACCGGTGCTCATTATAGGGGCGGGACGCGTGGGCAGGGGGACGGCAGAAGCCTTTGAGGAACGTGGAATGGACTATCGCATCATCGATAAAAATCCAGACCGGATTAAAGATAAAGACAACTACATACTGGGAAGTGCTGAAAATAAAGACATTCTTGAAAAGGCGGGGATCCGTGAGGCTCCCTGTATTATCATTACCACCCACGATGATGATGTCAATATTTATCTTACTATCTATGCACGGCAGCTGCGTCCCAATATCCAAATCATAAGTCGAGCAACGTTGCAGCGTAATGTATCAACCCTGCACCGGGCAGGTGCAGATTTCGTAATGTCGTATGCCACTCTGGGCGGCAATGCTATTTTTAATATCCTCGAACGCAATGACGTGCTGATGATCGCCGAGGGACTGAATGTATTCTCGATTGAAACCCCTGCACCCCTGCGGGGCAAAACACTCAGCGTCAGCGGTATCCGGGAGGAAACCGGGTGTAATGTGCTTGCTATTAAAAACAGTAAGAGCGACGAACAGCTGACAAATCCCCCTCCGGATACCATTATGACCGAGGGGAGTGAACTTGTATTAATTGCCAGCCGGGAATCAGAGGAAGCCTTTATGAATACCTACCTGGACTAATCATCACCCGATTCACGGCTAAATTTTCTCCCAAAAAAACCTTATTTTAGGGGCTTCCCGTAATTTATACAGGCATCCTGTATTCTCAGGGTGCGCGGGATGCAAGGAATTGCTCATTATATAAACACATAAGTGTAATAAAAACATACACTTAAGTCCTATGAAGTCCCTATATCCCACATATGATGTCATTGTAGTCGGCGCCGGACACGCAGGCAGCGAAGCAGCTGGTGCCGCCGCTGAAATGGGCGCTCAAACGCTGCTTATTACCATGAATCTCGACGCAATTGCCAAGATGTCGTGCAACCCGGCTATTGGCGGCGTCGCCAAGGGACAATTGGTGCGTGAGATTGATGCCCTCGGCGGGCTCACGGGGAAGGTCGCCGATAAATCGGCCGTTCAGTTTCGCATGCTGAATACCAGCAAGGGCCCCGCCATGTGGAGTCCCCGCTGCCAGAGCGACCGAGCCCTGTACAGTGCTACCATGCGTAAAGAATTGGAAAGCAAAGAAAACCTGCACTTCCGGCAGGACAATGTAGTCGATGTCTTGACGACGGATAATGGGGAGCGTGCCACCGGCGTTCAAACGAGTACCGGACAAACCTTTAAAGCACAAGCAGTTATACTGACTACCGGTACCTTTGGAAATGGCTTGATGCATATCGGGGAGACCAACTTCGGGGGCGGACGATCGGGCGAACGAGCCTCGATTGGTATCTCCGCCTCCCTCGAAAAGTTGGACTTTGAAGTAGGTCGCCTGAAAACAGGGACCCCTCCCCGGCTCGATGGCCGCTCTATCGATTACGAGCGGCTTGAAATACAATACGGGGACGACAATCCCAGCCCTTTTTCCTTTATGACCCATTCCCTGCCATCCCGGGAAGAGCAGCTTACCTGCTGGATCGGCTTTACCAATCAGGAGGTGCACGATATGCTTCGGTCCGGCTTTGATCGCAGCCCTATGTTTAATGGGACGATCGAATCCACCGGTCCCCGTTACTGTCCCAGTATTGAAGACAAGATTAACCGCTTTTCTGAGAAAGACAGTCACCAACTCTTCCTGGAACCGGAAGGATGGGATACCTACGAAATGTACCTCAACGGGTTTTCTACATCTCTGCCCGAAGATGTTCAGTACAAGGCACTGCGCACCATTCCCGGATTTGAAGAAGCTGTAATGCTCCGCCCCGGCTACGCCATCGAGTATGATTATTTTCCCCCTTATCAGATTCGGCGCAGCATGGAAACAAAAATCACCGGGGGACTCTTTTTTGCAGGACAAATTAACGGGACGACCGGCTATGAAGAGGCCGCGTGCCAGGGACTCATGGCGGGTATCAATGCGGCCCGAAAAGTTCAGGGCAAGGAAGAATTTATACTGAAACGCTCTGAAGCTTATATTGGCGTGCTGATTGACGATCTCATCACCAAAGGAACCGAAGAGCCCTACCGCATGTTTACCTCACGCGCCGAACATCGTATTCTGCTGCGTCAGGATAACGCGGATCTTCGGCTCACGGAACTGGGCCACAAAATCGGTCTTGCGTCCGACGAGCGATTTCGGCAGTACAAAACAAAAAAAGAAGCGGTAGATCAGCTCCATGACCTTATTGCGGATTATACGGTGTATCCGAAGAAGATGGACCCAATGCTTCAAAAACAGGGCACGACCATACTTTCTCAACCCGTTAAGGCTAAATCACTTATTCCCCGGCCCCAGCTCTCGATATATAATCTGTTTGATGCCGATCCTGAATTACTGGAGAAAGCCCAGGTAATTACCGACGACCGCGATGTGTTCGACCAGGTGGAAATCCAAATTAAATATGCTGGATACATTGAAAAAGAATTTGAGATGGTCGAAGAAATGCGAAAACAGGAGGACACTATTATTCCCGATAGCCTTGATTATAACAAAATAAGCAGTCTTTCGGCCGAGGGAACCCAAAAAATGGAGCGTATTCGTCCCGAAACCCTGGGACAAGCAAGCCGAATAAGCGGTGTTTCCCCGAGTGATATCTCTGTTTTAATGGTATATCTCAAAAATTAACTATTGTTTCACGTGGAACATCCAACCCTCACAACCTCAAATGTTTCACGTGAAACATTTGAGAACACCCGTCAACTCTATTTAAAGCATGAAAAAGACCTTGAACACTACCTGGACAGGCTATTCTGGTGGAATAAGCGCGTAAACCTTGTCAGCCGCAATGTTTCACGTGGAACAATTAAGGATCATCTTTTTCACTCTCTCCTCTTATCACAGTTCGAAGTGTTTTCTTCGGCCCACAATATTTTAGACGCCGGAACGGGTGGCGGGCTCCCGGGCATTCCCCTGGCGATCACTTTCCCTGAAAAACGATTTACGTTAAATGACATTGCTTCCAAGAAATGCCTGGCAATAAAACAGATCGTACAAACTCTTGGTTTACAAAATGTAACTATTTCAGATGGTTCTATCGATCAAATCAAACAGGATCAACCCTTTTTACTGATCTCCAAGCATGCGTTCAAAATCAACGAACTGTACGCCATGACCTCCCACATGCCCTGGAAATCGATGGTGCTCTATAAGGGTATACGTATAAAAGAGGAACTGCAAGGTATAAAGGACCCGCTCTCCATTCACCGGTATGATCTTTCAAAAGGGCCGGATTTTTATGCGGGCAAAGCCCTGATCCTGATCAGACGGGCATAACTCCTATCCCTTTTTCGACAATATCAAGCTTCTACATTAAGGACTGATCCCCCGCTGTAACTATTCCTCAGATCACTTATATTGGAGCAGATTTCTTACTAACTTATAGAATGATACATCTTTATGAACAGCTCCGAGCGGAGAATGAAGCTTATCCTCATGCTTCAGCAATCCAATCATCGTATCACGGTCAACGATATCGCAGAAAAGTTTGATGTCAGTCGTCGCACCGTATTTCGTGATTTCAATGCACTATCGGAAATGAATGTCCCCGTCACCTGGGATGAATATAAGGGGTACGGAATCATGCATGGTTATAAAATTCCTCCTCTGATGTTCACTACAAAGGAGCTGGCGACTATTTTAGTGGGACTCAATTTTGTGAA
>NZ_JBEPWZ010000002.1:0-46444 GCF_041642155.1 Fodinibius sp. | reverse complement strand
AGTCTGACGCTGATGCTTCTTCACCTGAAGATTTTTCTTCCTGGGCCTCTTCTTCCTCCCGGGCGTCAGCTGCAGGCTCCTGCTCTTCGGTGTCCTCCTTTTCTTCTGCTACATCCGCCGAAATCGCTTCATGGTCTTCCTCTTTCTCGTCGTCCCCGGAATCCTGCTGCGCTTCGACTTCCGCTTCTTGTTCGATCTCTTCATCACCGGCATCTGTATCTTCTGCATCCGCATCCACATCCTCAGCCTGCGCTTCCTGAGGTTCTTCCGCTTCCTCTTCATCGGAAACCTCTACCTCTTCTTCATCCGCTTTTTCCTGCTCGGCTTCTTCCGCAGCAAGGGCTTTTTGCTTGGCCTTTTCCCGGGCCGCCTCTTCCGCCTTTTTCTTAAGCTGCTTCTGAAACTCTTTTTCCTCGGCTTCGAGCAGGGCCTGCTGGCGTTCCTTGCGCGTCGGGACTTTCTTTTCCTTGGCTTCACGCTTTTCACGCCATTCTGTTAGGGCTTCTTCAATCTCTTCTTCCGATTTACCCCATCGCACCAGGTGCATTTCGTACATGATCCCCTGGTTCTTAAAGATGGACCGAACGGTATCCGAAGGCTGGGCCCCCTGCTTTAACCAGTAAAGAGCGCGTTCCCGGTTCAATTCAAGCTGATTTTTGGGTGTGATGTTATCAAAACGACCTAAGTCTTCAATGATCCTGCCATCTCTGGGTTTACGGCTGTCGGCCACTACGATATGATGGATCGGTCGTTTCTTTCGACCTCTACGTTGTAATCTAATTCTTAACAATGGATTATCTCCTTAATTATAACTTTAATTTTGCGTTGATTTCTATAGAGGATATTGTCGGAATCTTGCGCAATACAAGTGCGTTAGCAAAGATGCCGGACTGGGCTAAACAGCACGCGGCATCCGATCTCATATTTTTTTATCTGCCAAAGGGTAATTTGTTTTTCATGCCTTTCATACCCTGCATCATTTGGCCCATCTTGCCCATGCCGGAAAATGATTTCATCATCTTCTTCATCTGTTTAAACTGCTTGAGCAGGTCATTGATGTCAGAAACGCGGGTCCCCGAACCTTTGGCAATACGTCGTTTTCGGGTGGCGTTGAGAATATCCGGGTTGTGTTTTTCTTCCGGAGTCATAGAGCAGATGATGGCCTCGATAGGCTTAAAGGAATCGTCGTCGATATCGGCGTCCTGCAACGCCTGTCCGGCTCCCGGAATCATGCCAACCAGATCCGAGAGATCGCCCATTTTCTTCACTTGCTGCAGCTGCTCGTAAAAGTCCTCCAGATCAAAGCTGTCGGACTTTATTTTTTTCTGCAGCTCCTGTGCTTCTTGTTCGTCAAACTCTTTCTGGGCTTTCTCGACGAGCGAAACCACATCTCCCATGCCCAGGATGCGCTGCGACATCCGGTCCGGATAGAAGGGAGAAAGGGCATCCAGCTTTTCGCCGGTGCTCACAAATTTAATCGGCTTCTGGACCACCGTCTTAATAGACAGGGCGGCCCCGCCGCGGGTGTCGCCGTCAAGCTTGGTCAGTACGACGCCATCGTAATTGATAGTCTCGTTAAATTCTTTGGCTGTATTCACCGCATCCTGTCCCGTCATGGAATCGACGATAAACAGGGTCTCATCGGGTTGAACCGCCTCTTTAATCTCGGCAACCTCATTCATCATCTTCTCGTCCACGTGCATTCGTCCCGCCGTGTCAATAATGACGGTATCGAGGGCCAGGCTTTTGGCCATGGAAACGGCTTCTTTGGCTACGCGGACCGCATCTTTCTGTCCGATGGAATACACCGGCACATCGATGCTGTCGGCCAGCGTCTTCAGCTGGTTGATGGCAGCGGGACGATAAACATCGGCTGCCGCCAGGATGGGGCTTCGGTTGTTTTCCTGTTTCAGGTACCGGGCCAGCTTGGCGCTGAAGGTCGTTTTACCGGAACCTTGCAGGCCGGCAATCAGTATGACCGTCGGAGGGGTGTCTGCAACGGCAATGTCAACGCGTTCCTGCCCGAGTATCCCGGTCAGTTCGTCATGGACAACCTTCGTAAACTGTTGTCCCGGGTTGACGGCCGTCAGCACATCTTCGCCCATGGCGCGTTCCTTGATATCGTTCGTGAACTGTTTGGCAACTTCGTAGTTCACGTCGGCATCCAGCAGCGCTCGGCGTATCTCCCGGACCGTCTCGGCAATGTTGACATCCGTAATCTTAGATTCCCCCTTCAGCGACTGGAAGGCCTTATCTAATTTTGACGAGAGATCTTGAAACATGGGTGTTCGTGGATTCTAAATGATTTCAGTTTGCGCGATGCTTGTAATGAAAATAGGTACGGACACAAAGTCTCGCAAAATAAGGACAATGACGGCTATTATCAACAGGATATATATTTTAAAGCATACAAGGTTAATGGCAGAGAGTATTATCATATCGTCCGACCGCTGATTTTACGGTTGGACCGGTCACAATCGGTGGAAGTACTAACGGAGGGCCCGCCTGCGCGAAACTAAATCGGCAAACATATGGCAAGATACTGCGGCATCGGCAGGCAAAGCCAGCCACACCCGCGCTTAAAGCTTCGGTAAACAGATCGCTTTATAGGTTTTCCAAAAGGCTTCGTATCGTCAGAAGCTTTTTGGAAAACCGGGGGTTTTGTTCAATACCAAAGCCTGAGCGATTTCAAAAACACCGTGGATATATAGTATACAGACGATATATGAGGATCTTGAAATCACGAAAATACAGGGATTGGACAAAAAGCGATTTTGTAAGGCTCTCGATAAATTAAAACCCTTTTCGGATTTGATAATAAACTTTTGTTATTTTCGTAGGCGTAAACTAATTGAAAGAAATGACTGAGGTATCAGACTTATGGCGGATGGACAAGGATATGGCTTGTTAAAAGGAAAAAAGGGGCTCATCTTCGGCGCACTGAACGAGCAGAGCATTGCGTGGCGCATTGCGCTGGCCTGCAAGCGGGAGGGGGCGGAGTTTTCCCTGTCGAATGCGCCTGTGGCCCTTCGTTTCGGAGAGCTGGATGAGCTGTCGGAACAGACCGGGGCGGAAGTCTTTTCCTGTGACGTTACCAAGGAAGAAGATATTGAAGAGCTGATGCAACAGGTGAAAGGGGAACACGGGAATATCGATTTCATCCTTCACGCCATCGGCATGTCGCCGAATGTTCGCAAGAGCGAGAGCTATCAGAAGCTAAATTACAACTGGATGCAGCAGACCCTTGACATCTCCGCCATTTCCCTGCACAAGGTTATTCGCTATGCGGATGAGGCCGGAATATTAAATGACGGGGGCAGTATTGTGGCCCTCTCCTATATCGGAGCACAGCGGATCTTTTCCAAATACAGCGATATGAACGACGCCAAGGCGCTGCTGGAGAGCGTGGCCCGGAATTACGGGAGCCGTCTCGCAGACCGGGGCATCCGCGTCAACACGATATCGCAGGCGCCGACCAAAACATCGGCCGGGAAGGGCATTAAAGGATTTGACGGGATGTATACCTTCGCCGATAAACTGGCGCCCATGGGCAATCCGTCGGCCGACGAATGTGCGGATTATTGTGTCACGCTGTTCTCGGACCTGACGCGCAAAGTTACGATGCAGAACCTCTATCACGATGGCGGTTTTGTCAATGCCGGTATCGACGAAGAGATGATCAGTGACCTGGCGAAATTATACGGGGAGGGAGAGAGCGAGGAAGAGTGAGGGGGGCACGCATGTCGAACCCCTCTCGTTACTGCCCGGTTTTCTGAAATCTTCTCAGCAGTTCGCCCAGGAATTTATTGGCATACACTTTGTTGATATGATCCATATCCGCCAGGATGACGAGCCGGTTTTTGCTCCGTGAAAGCGCCACGTTGAGCAGGCGCGGCACCGCCAGCCCGTTTTTTTCCTCATCAAAGGGGCGCACCGAGTAATGCCGCCGCCGGCCGTACGAGTTCTCACCGCTCATGACGGTATCAAAAATGATCACCTTCTTTTCCCGTCCCTGGAAGGTGTGGATTGTTCCCACTTCCACGATATCCAGTCCCTGGTCGTACAGCTCGCCCCGGATATCGTAAACAGTGCTTCGAAAAGGCACAATGATACCGATTTCTTCCATCGGCACATGGTTTTGGAGAATCAGGCGCTTCAGTATCCGGGTCAGGATAACGTTGTGGACCTCATTTACGGGACTGAATCCCCGTCCCTCGTCTTTCTGGGTCAGCTCCGGTCCGTATTTTTGGCTGTCAATCACATTGACGGTAGGCGCCGGGGTTGCTGCGGGGGCAGGAGTCTCTCCCCTCTCGTTGCCGGGCGCGGCCGTCTTCAGCCGGTCCTCATAGAACACCGAACTCAAAACCTCCGCCAGGTCTTTATTCAGCCGGTATTGCGTGTCAAAAAAGGTAGTCAGCGGCCGATTCCGGTCGTGCCAGGCAAAAAGTTCTTCCGTGCTCTCCGCTTTGGAGGCATAAGTAAAAATATCCTCTTCCAGGAACTGGCGAGCCTCCCTCTCGTCTGTAATGGCAATGGGGGGCAACTGCATGGGATCGCCCACCAAAACAATATGGTCCCCGGCCATGGCCGCCACCACCATCAGGTACGGCAGGTTGGCCATCGACGCCTCGTCGATGACGACGGCATCAAATTCCTGCCCGTCAAAGAGGTCGGAAGTGCACACTTTGGCCAGGGTCGTTGCCACCAGCCGCATCTCCTCCAGCTCCCTGCGTTCATTGACGGAAATGAGGCGGTCAACTTTTTCCTCGAGTGCCGCCTCGCCGCCGTGCTCGTCGAGTCGTTCGCCCAGCCTGGCGATCTCGTCATCCAGCTCCTCCGGCACCGATTCCCCGTGATCCATCAGGTTGTCGATCTCTTTTTGGAGTTTCTGGTATTTTCCAAGCAGGTTGGAGAGGTCCGCGGCCTTCCGTTCCTGCTCCTTCGCTTTTTTCTCAATATGCCGGTCGAACAGCACCGTTTCCAGCCGCTCGCTGTCCAGCGCCATTTCTCCGAAACGCGCCGCTTTTTTTTCAAGGTGTTCTTTTTCTACCGCCGTCAGGGCCTCCAGCGCACTTAGCAGTCCCACATCCACCGCCCGGTTGGTATTCGCCGCAAAGAGCACCCGTTTTCCCTTGATCAGGTAGTTGGCAATCATAAAGCCGAGGGTGGAGGTCTTGCCCGTGCCCGGGGGACCCCAGACATACAGTACCTTGTTTTGAAGGGCTTTCAGCAGTGATTCGTGCTGGGCGTCGTTTCTCCTGCTGTCGTCGAGTACGCGCGTGTTTGGGTCCTTGCTGTGGTGTCGTGCGGCGTCGGGGTAAAACAGGCGTCCTATCCGTTCTCGCATCTGCTGGTCGTCCGTATCCAGTATCCTTTGAAGTTCGGTGCGGAGCCGGCGCAGGATAAAATCATTCTCCCACTCCAGGGTTACCTTTGGAAGCGAGTGGCCGAAATTATGGGGAAAATGCAGGATCGCCTTTTCGTCGGAAATTTCTACCGGGTAAAGCTCGAACTCTTTCTCATACCCTTCCATTTCGGCGCGGATGATTTCCGCAAAACGGAGAGAGGTATTTTTTGATTCAAACTCGTAATAGAACACCCCCGGCGGGTGATGGTCTGACAGCACGCCATCAAACAGAACCTCCTGGGCCGGCTTTTCGCGCACCGCCTCTATCTCGGCGTTGACCGCCTCCAGCGCCCGCTCGATGAGTTTTTTTACTTTTTTGTCAGACAATGGATTGCTGGTTATTGATTATCAGTTAGTAGAAGTTTTTCGGACTTTGTATGAAGATCTGCGGTTTGGTCTCGTTACAACCACCCAAGTCCGACAGATACCCGGCTTGGGGGTTTGATGGTTCCAACAGGCCGTCAACCCCCTAAAATGGCAGCTTCGCCATTCCTGATTCTCCATTCGTAATTCCTGATTCTCAATTCTCTACTGGTCCCAAAGCTCAGCCCGGATGGTGTCGGCGCTCTTCGGGGAAATTTGATATTCCAGCTTAATGCGACGGCGGTCCGGAATTTTCTGTTCCACCAGCTTGGCGCTCTGTGCCGTATAAAGGATGAGATCAGCCTCCCGGACGAAAAGCGGCAGGGATTTCCCGTAGGTTGCTCCCGCCACAAACGACCCGCCGAATTTAATGCTCACTTTTAATTCATTAATGATTTTGGGAATGGTCTGGTCGTCCGCGGTCACCAATCCGATGGTTTCAATAGCGGCGCGATCCACAATGGAGAGCAGCGTATCGGGATTGATACTGTAGACGATCGGCAGCAGCCGGCCCTTTTCGGCGTATTCGCGAAACTTGTTTACCAGCTGTATGGGCACGAAAAGAGCGTCGTAGTTGACCGTCTTGTTGTACTGGTTCGCATTCAGCACGCGGCTTCGTACGCCCACTTCCCGCTGAATGGCATCGGCTATCATCTTGCCCAGCTCATCCGTTTCGCCAATGCTGGCACAGCTTTCGATCCGGTCGGGCCAGTCCATAAAGCTCAGCTGCTCCTGGAAGAGTTCATCCAGTTCCGACTCATCAAGGCCATAGCCGATGAGCTCTTCCAGGAGTTTGCTCATCTTTTCAGCGCCCACCTCCAGCCGGTCGGCTTTATCCAGGTTGGTATTCTGCCGTTCCACGATAAAGCCTTTGCCGCGCTCGCCGCGGATGAGCCCTTCGTCCGCCAAAATGTGATACGCCTTGCGCACCGTATGAAAGCTCGACTCCAGCTGCTGTCCCAACTGGCGTGTGGAGGGCAGCGTTTCGCCCACCTGGAACTGCTTGGTGGCGATCATCAGCCGGATCCGGTCGGCAATATATTTGGCGGAGGTTTTCACTTATTTTCTAACGCGTATTCTATGAGGTTCAATCAGCAGTAACTTGCCTGAAGAATGATCTCGAGGCGGATGATTTAAAAAGTAGTTATTCAAGGGCTCAAGAATTAGATCCGTGACTTCCGGCCTATGGTTACCCTGTAATGCAATAATGCCATGATACTGATGAGGCGGATACCAATATATGTAAAATTTCAGTTTCTTTTTTAAAGCAACAATCCCAATTTACAAGGCCTTCTACTTCCTCTTATCCACCAGCTTCTTCAACTCAGAGACCAGCATCAGCGATTCGATGGGCGTCATGCGGTTGGGGTCGGAAGCCTCCAGTTTGTCAATCAGCACCTCGATGTTGGGGTCGATCTGGGTTTGGAACAGCGACGGCTGGGTAATCTGTTCCTGCTTTTCCATCTCCCGGGCGGCTTTTTTGACCGCCCGTTTCTTTTTCTTGGCGCCTTCCTCGAGGGTACCGTTGCGGTCGGTGACATCCAGGCTGTGACTCTCGAGATTCCCGAGGATCTCTTTGGCTCGTTCGATGACGATGGAGGGCAGGCCCGCCATATCGGCCACCTGGATGCCATAGCTGTGGTCGGCGCCGCCGCGGACCAGCTTGCGCAGAAAGATGACTTTGTCGTCATGTTCCTTGACCGACACATTGTAATTGACGATATGGTCGTACATGTTCTCCAGTTCGTTCAGCTCGTGGTAGTGGGTGGCGAAGAGCGTTTTGGCGGCTACGGAGGGCTGGTTGTGCAGGTATTCGGCCAGCGACCAGGCGATACTGAGTCCGTCGAATGTGCTGGTGCCGCGGCCCACTTCATCCAGCAGAATCAGTGAGTTGCGGGTGGCGTTATTCAGGATATTGGCCGCTTCGTTCATCTCCACCAGGAAGGTGCTCTCGCCCGCCGCCAGGTTGTCGGAAGCCCCCACGCGGGTAAAGATCTTGTCCACCAGCCCGATGTGGGCCTGCTCGGCCGGCACAAAACAGCCGATTTGCGCGAGCAGCACGATAAGCCCGGTCTGGCGCAGGATGATGCTCTTACCCGCCATGTTGGGACCCGTAACAATTAGAATTTGTTCATCTTCATTCTCCAGGTGGATGTCGTTCGGGATAAAAGGCTCGCCGGGCGGGAGGGTCTTTTCCACCACGGGGTGCCGGCCTTTGGTGATATCGATCACCTGGTCGTCGGCGATGGCGGGCTTGCAGTAGTTGTTGCGGTAAGCGAGCTCGGCGAAACTCTGCAGGCAATCGAGTTCGGCCAGGGCCTGGGCAATCTGTTGCACCTCTTCGGCAAAGTCCGCCACATACAGGCGCAGCTCTTCGAACAGCTCGTATTCGAGGGTTTTGCTGCGCTCTTCGGAGGAGAGGATTTTCTCCTCGACCTCCTTCAGCTCGGGAGTGATGTAACGCTCGGAATTCACCAGGGTCTGTTTGCGGATGAAATGATCCGGCACTTTCTCGGTATGGGTGTTGGTAACCTCGATATAGTAGCCGTAGACCTTGTTGTATCCAATTTTAAGCGAGTTGATACCGGTTTCGGCGGCCAGTTCATCTTTAATTTCGCTGATGTAATTTTTGCCGTTGCGGGCGATATCGCGCAGCTCGTCCAGCTCCTTGTTAAACCCGTCTTCAAAAATGCCGCCGTCGCGCACGCTGGCCGGCGGATCCTCCACAATAGCCTTTCCAATTCGTTCCTGCACTTCCACCAACAGTTTCAGTCGATCCAGGATATCATCCAGCAGAGGCTCTTCGAGCTGGTTAAACTGCATTTTAATGCGGGGAACCTGGGCCAGCGACCGTTTCAGCTTCTCGAGGTCGCGGGCATTGGCGCGTCCCACGCAGATCCGGGAAATAAGCCGTTCAAGATCGCCCACCTGTCCCAGTTCCCCGCGCAGTTGTTCCCGGACGTCGTGGTTCACGTGCAGCGCCTCCACCGCATTCAGCCGGTCCCGGATCGGGCGCATTCGCTTGAGGGGACGCATGATCCACTTGCGCAGCAGGCGTCCGCCCATAGCCGTGGCCGTATCGTCAAGAATAGAGATGAGTGTACCCTCGCTTTGTCCCTCTTGTATGGTTGTCGTAAGCTCCAGGTTGCGCTTCGTCGAGCCGTCCAGCGCCATATACTCATGGTTCTCGAAAGACTGCAGCCGCTTAATATGTCCCAGTGACGCTTTCTGGGTCTCCTGCAGGTAGTGCATCAGTGCGCCGGCCGCCGTGTGAGCGACTTCCTGTTTTTCCACGCCAAAGCCTTTCAGCGAATGTGTCTCGAAATGGTCGGTCAGGAGGTTATAGCCGTAATCGCCCTCGTACACCCAGTCTTCAATGAATGTGAGATTGTAGTCCAGCAGTTCTTCGGGGACGTTGTTCTTCAAATTCTGGGGCAGCAATAACTCGGAGGGGGTCACCGACTGCAGCAGATCGCTGAGCTGCTGCCTGGTGATCTGGCTGAGTGCAAATTCGCCCGTTGACACATCAGAGAAAGCCACGCCGGCCGTTTTTCCCTCCCAGTAGATGGCGGCGGCATAGTTATTTCGCTTGTGCTCCAGCAATTTTTCGGACATTGTAACGCCGGGCGTCGTAATCTCCGTCACTTGTCGGGAGACGATCTTGCGTCCCGCTTTTTTCGCGTCGGATGGATTTTCAACCTGTTCGCAAACCGCTACCCGGTGGCCCTTTTTCACCAGCTTCGGCAGGTAGGTATCCAGGGCGTGATAGGGGAAACCGGCCAGGGGCGTCTGGTCGCTGCCGTTGTTGCGCTTGGTTAGCGTGATGCCGAGCTCTTCGCTTACCAGCTCGGCGTCGCCGGCAAATGTTTCATAAAAGTCGCCCACCCGAAACAGCAGAATCGCCCCCTTGTGCTCCTCCTTGATATCGTGATACTGGCGCATCAGCGGGGTTAACTCTTTTTTCTTTTTCTTTGTGGAACTCATCAGTGATTCTGGGTTAAATACGTTGTGTATTTGTTTCAGTCAAAGGTATGAAATTGACGGTTCTTTAAGAAACGTCCGTCTTACGGTGTACACTTTAAAAACAGCAATCGAGCATGAGAAATCAATTATAAATCCGGCCTTTCCCGGAAGCGTAATTTAAGTTAGCATTAAGAGCAATCAGCAGTTATCTTTTACCTATTTACTAACTTATGAGAAACACAGTGCAGAAGTACAAGAATTTCTGGCGGATCATCGTACGGCTGGTGAAAAAGAAAGACATTTTTTTTAATGCGTCCGCCATCACGTTTAACCTGTTTATTTGCGCGATTCCCTTTACACTGCTGATGATCTCTATCATAGGTTATGTGCTCACCTATGACGAAGCGTTCAATGAAATTCTTCGTTATGGACGCGAGCTGTTTCCCAGCTTTACCTACGAGTCAGAATCGGGGGATGTGTACCGGGGAGCCGTGACCCTGGAAACACTGCTTAATCCGCTGATCGGAGCGCGGCAGATTTTTGGGATTATGGGGACCATCATCCTGGTCTTCTTTTCACAGGGGTTATTCCACACGCTAAAGCACGTCGTTTTTGATATCTTTGATATTATAGATCGCCGTCATCCCCTGTTAGAAATGGTCTACAACTTCTTTACCTTCGGGTTGGTGGGCAGCGTTTTTTTGTTTTTCAGCCTCATCATTTCTCTCGTATCGCTGGTATCCGTCAATGAGCTGCCGCTGCCTTTTACGGATATGGTATTTGAGCTGGGTTGGCTGTATGAATTGCTTAACCTGGTTATCCCCGTTTTATTTACCTTTTTCCTGTTTTATATCATCTTCCGCTATATCACGGAAAAGCGGATGCAGCCAAAAGTGGCCCTGCTCGCCGCTCTCATCTATACCATACTATTCGAGCTGGCGAAATTCGGGGTAGGCTGGTACCTGGGATACGCCCTTCATGCCTACCGCTATTTTTATCAGGGATATACGATTCTGGTTATCATTGGCGTATGGGCATTCTATTCTGCAGCCCTCTTTGTATTTAGCACAATTATCGCCCGGGCTTACCAGCAGGTTTTTGTGGAGGATCAATCTATTCCGCGGAACCCGTATACCATTATTTCATAGCTTTCATTCATTACACAATAAGATTAAAAAGGACATATGTCAGCCCGCAAACTTCCCCTTTCATTCTACCGGCAGCCTGATGTTGTCCGGCTCAGCCGGCAGTTGGTGGGGATGGTATTGTGCACCCAAACAGGAGATGCTCCGGTTACAAGCGGACGTATTACCGAAACGGAAGCCTATTCCGGTCGCAACGACAAAGCCTCTCACGCTTACGGCGGCCGCCGGACGCAGCGTACGGAAACCATGTACCGGGCCGGAGGTGTCGGGTATGTATACCTGTGTTACGGTATTCATCACCTGTTTAATGTTGTGACAAATACCGAAAACAAGGCAGATGCGGTACTGATCCGTGCAATTGAGCCGTTGGAAGGCCGGGAAATTATGCTGCAGCGGAGAGGGGCCGAACAAATTTCCCCTTCCCTGACGGCTGGACCCGGCCGACTGAGCCGCGCTTTAAATATAACAACCGCCTTTGATGGGATTGATCTGACCGGAAATACCATCTGGATTGAAGACCGGGGCCGGTCGCCTGCCGATGACGAGATGGTGGCTGCACCCCGTATCGGGGTCGATTATGCCGGTGAGGATGCCGGCCTTCCCCGGCGATTTTATGTGCGTGGAAATCGCTGGGTTAGCGCAAAATAAAAAGGCCCACCCCAGTGGATGAGCCTTCAGAAGGTATATAAAAAAAGTGATATATCAATATCAGTTTTGCGGTCCGTTACCTCCGTTACCTGTAGCGGTAATTTCCTGGAATCGCTTCATCACGTCGGGATTGGTGCGCACCGCCTGCATAATCTGTTGAAAACGCTGCGGCTGCAGGTCGTTATCCTGGATGATACTTACCATCTCCTGCTGGGATTTTTGCTGCATTTCCATCAGCTTGGGTTGTATCGCTTCCATGGTCTCTTCCTCTTCTGCGGAAACTTCGACGGAGTCAGCCATTTGGGGATTGCGCTTGCTCATCATAATCTTTTGGAAACGCTCCATTTCCATATCTTGCTCGGCAAGCATAGAATCGACTTCATCTCTCATTTTTTGTTGAACTTTTTGAGATTCAGTAGTGACGTCGGCAAATTTCTCAAGTTCTGTATCCGTGATACTGTCCGCCTGGGCAGGTTGTTGTTGCTGCGGTTGTTGTTGCTGCGGTTGTTGAACTTGAGCGACGGCTGACCCGGTCATAAGTAATAACCCGAATAAAACGGGTGTTATAGTTTTGAAAAACTTCATAAAGTGTAATCTAAATTAAAAATTAACATCCTCTTTCCTTAGGAGTTGGACTAATATAGAGATTATTTGTTCCGAGTTAAAACAACCTCTGGACACCTGATATATTGTATAATAATTTAGAAGTATGTTGATATTCCACCGTAATGGGATCAAAATCGGTCTCCCAGGGTTTATATCGGAGTACAACGGACGGTTTGCTTTAATCCACTGGCCACTGGCGGGACAAGCCCTGCAAAACGGTTTCAGGTCATAAACCGAAAACCAAGCCTGGGTCCATTCGAGCGGATTGATGTTACAGAGGCCATTGAAAAACCAGGGGTTTTGTTCGATACGAACGTCTGGACGATTACAAACCGCAGTGTTTATTGTAACCATGAGGATTTGAATTGCGAAAATGTAGAAATTGGGCAAAACAACGGTTTTGCAAAGGTCTAATATAGTCACAGGGAAAAGGATTTGTTACGGATTGTTTGGAGCGGACTCGTTTTTTATTTTAATTCTTCATAAGGCATAACGCCAAGAGCATTCACTCCTTATTTATTTTGATAATGCGTATCGTCTCGCTGCTCCCAAGTCTCACAGAAACAGTTGCTGCACTGGGCAGGAAGAAGCCACTTGTGGGGCGTTCGCACGACTGTAATTTCCCGCCCGAAATTACTGTTTTGCCTTCCTGTACGGAGCCCAAATTTCAGGCAGATGGAACCAGTTACGAAATAGATCAGCGGGTTAAAGCGATTCTTCAGGAAGGACTCTCCGTTTACCGGGTGGATGCAGAGCAGCTTGCAAAACTGAAACCGGATATCATTTTAACGCAGGATCATTGTGAGGTTTGTGCCGCCTCGCTTGGCGATGTTCGGGAAGCGGTACAATTGTCCCTGGGTAAAGAGGTTCAGGTTATTTCGGTATCTCCCACCGACCTCTCTTCGACGGTGAATGCTATTCGCACGGTGGCCCGGGCTATAGAAGCCGAAAGAGAAGCGGAAGAGCTAACGGCACAGATGAAAGAAGACCTGCGGGATATTCAGCAGCAGACACGGCCACTCCGCCGTCCCGATGTTCTTTGCATTGAGTGGCTGGATCCGTTGATGGCTGCGGGCAACTGGGTACCCGAGCTTGTGCAACTTGCCGGTGGTGTCCCGCTGGCTGCGACCGCAGGAGCGTATTCACCTAAACTGGAATGGAAAAAAGTGAGGAGATTAAACCCCGATATCATTGCCATGGCCCCCTGCGGATATAGTATTTCCAAAACACTTGCGGAGCTTGCCACAATAACGAACCGTCCGGGTTGGATGGATTTGAAAGCCGTACAGAATCACCAGGTGTTTATCATGGACGGCGATCATTATGTTAACCGTCCGGGCCCGCGTCTTGTCGAATCTACCCGCATTCTGGCCGAGATCATTCATCCTTCCTGTTTTCGTACTTCTTCAGCCCGACATCCGGACTGGATTAACCTTCGCGATTATCAATTCCGGCAAAGCGTTCCCTGATATGCCTGGAATGGAAATATTGTCATCATCGGTGCTATCTCCGGGATGGATTATGCTCTGGCTGGCGAAATGCCCAAGCGCGGATATACAGTAGGTTCCACCGGCAAGCGCGATTGAGCGTCGCGTTAATCATGTACATTTCAATCTCAATCTTATTCTCAATCTCAACCAGCTAACAAGGATGTCCCGAACAAACGCAGGCGTATTACTCTTCCGCCGAAAGCCACATTTGCAACTTTTGCTGGCCCATCCCGGCAGTCCGCTGTGGCAGGATAAAGACGAGGGAGGATGGATTATTCCCACAGGCAGGGTCAAGGCCGGAGAAAATCCACTGGACAGGGCCAGGCAAGAGCTTGAAGAGGTTTTTGGCTTCATTCCCGAAGGTAATTACCTGGAATTGGGATCCGTAACCGAAGACGAGTCCGGAGAAACAATTCTAATATGGGCCACCGAATATGACTTACCGGACGATTTTGTTTTTGAACCCTTCTGGTTCGAGATGGAGTGGCCGCCGGACTCCGGCCAGTTCGAATCCTTTCCCGAAATGGATCGCATCGAGTATTTTAACCCGTTTGAAGCACGAAAAAAGATTCTTCCCACGCGACGTGCGTTTATCGGTCGACTGATAGATGTATGCAGCCGCAAAGAACGGGAATGAGGTATTTATGGTTGTGGATTGTAGATGCGGATTATAGATGTAGTTATAGATATAAATGAAGGTGGGTTCCAGGCTAAGAAGGCTGTGGAGAAGAAATCTCCCCTTCATTCTGCACCACTTATAAGTATCGATCCTGCTGCGTAGGCTGAATGTAAGAGAACAAGTTGAGGGGCGTTCGTTATCTTACGTGAGGAGGGTAGGTATCCGACCGGGAAGCGTGTTAGCACTACTTATTATTTTTTAATACTATCTATAAAATTAAAATAAACATAAAATACATATTGTCAGATTATGGCTGCTAAAAAACTATTGATGATTGTTGGCGACTTTGGAGAAGACTACGAAATTATGGTGCCTTTTCAGGCGCTACAGATGGTGGGACATACCGTCCATGCCGTTTGTCCGGGTAAAAAGGATGGAGAATCGGTAAAGACAGCTATTCACGATTTCGAAGGGGACCAGACCTACAGTGAAAAGCCCGGGCATAATTTTACGCTGAATGCTACCTTTGAGGAGATCGACCCCGAAGAGTATGACGGGCTGGTATTGTCCGGCGGGCGGGCTCCCGAATATTTGCGCCGCGAAGAGGGTGTCATCGAGATGATTACCCATTTTGTAGAGGCGGATAAACCTATTGCGGCTCTTTGCCACGGACTACAGTTGCTTTCTGCGGCCGATGCGGTCAGAGGTAAAACACTTACCGCTTATCCGGCATGCGGACCTGAAATGGAGGCTGCGGGAGCTGATTATAAAGATGTGGCCGCTACCGAGGTGGTCGTAGACGGAAATCTTGTAACCTCACCCGCATGGCCAGGTCATCCCAAGTGGCTGGCCGCTTTTCTTGAGGTTTTGGGGACGGAAATTTCCCTTTAGCCCGAATTCCAAAGCACCCTGCGGGGTAAGCTCGTCGAGGAAGGGGTGGAAGAATGCCTGCCACCTCCCTCTTATATTATATATAAATTGACAAAGGTTTCAGCAAAAGATACATTACTCCATTAAACAACAGGGGCAAAGACCACTATCTTGCTAAGTACTTGCGAGTGGGTTAGATATAGTATCTTTTTGATCAGAGTGGGGTGATTAATGAACATAACGGTTAAACGGCATACCATTCCTTTTCTGGGGCTTGTCTCTTTTATCTTATTTTTCGGATGTACTTCATTCGACGGCCGCGCCCAGCAAGTACTTGACAACCTTTCTCTCCCCGAAGGATTTTCTGTGGAATTCTATGCCTCGAACGTGCCGGATGTTCGACAAATGGTTCTTAGTGACGGCGGTATCGTTTATGCGGGCAGCCGGGATGCCGGTAAAATATACGCTATAGCCGATCATGATGACGACTTTCATGCCGATACGGTTTATACCATTGACCAGGATCTCCGGTTACCCAGCGGCGTAGCTTATCGCAACGGATCGCTGTTTGTAGGAGCCGTAAGCCGTATTCTCCGGTATGACGATATCGATGATCAGCTCGAAGATCCGCCGGAACCGGTTGTCGTAACCGACACGTATCCTTCCGATGGTCATCACGGCTGGAAATTTATTGCCTTTGGTCCCGACGGCAAGCTTTACGTGCCGGTGGGAGCTCCCTGTAACATCTGTGACTCTGATAAGGAACTTTACGCCAGCATAACCAGGATGAATGCCGACGGGTCGAATCGCGAGATTATAGCACATGGGGTACGCAATTCGGTGGGGTTCGACTGGCACCCCGGAACAGGGGATCTTTGGTTTACCGACAACGGCCGCGACTGGATGGGCGACAACCAGCCGCCGTGCGAGCTGAACCATCTCACTGAAAAGGGCCAGCATTTTGGCTATCCCTACAAACACGGGTCGGATATTTGGGATCCGGAATTTGGGGAACAGGGAAAAAACAGCGGACAAGTATTCCGGTCGCCCGCCCGGGAGCTGGGTCCGCACGTGGCCCCGCTGGGTATGATTTTTTACACCGGTGACCTTTTTCCGGAGGAATATCAGAATAATATTTTTATCGCAGAGCACGGAAGCTGGAACAGAAGTGAAAAAATCGGGTATCGTATAACGCGGGTCCCGCTTAACGGGGACAAAGCTGTTTCGTACGATTCATTTGTGGATGGCTGGTTGCAGGAAAACGGTGCCGTGTGGGGACGTCCCGTGGACTTGTTGCAGCTCTCCGATGGTTCGGTTCTTGTTTCCGATGATCACAGAGGCATTATTTACCGCATTACTTATAATCCATAATTAATCTATAATTTAATTGTATATGCTAAGAAGCCAGCGAAGAAGACAAATACGCAATATCGGACTGTTATTGCTAAGGATCGGTCTGGGGATCATGTTTATGCTTCACGGCTACCCGAAAGTTTTTGGCGGTCCCGAAATGTGGTCTGAAGTTGGATCTTCGTTGCAAGGTATTGGTATCAGTGCCGCCCCCATGTTTTTCGGGTTTATGGCGGGCATTGCTGAATTTTTTGGAGGCTTGTTTTTACTGTTGGGATTATTCTTTATTCCAAGCGTTCTCTTTCTGCTGGTGGTAATGTTGGTTGCCACCGCCACCCATATCGGAATGGGCGATCCCTTTACGATCTATTCCCACAGTATAGAATTAGCGATCGTCTTTTTCAGCCTGTTGTTCATCGGGTCCGGCAAGTATAATCTCGATAAAAAGCTCGAAAAACGGCGCCGGCGTTATTAACCTCTCTTCGTGATCCTCCAAGTCCAACAGGTTGCAGGGCCGTTGTGTTTTACTACTCTTGAATGGTAAATGGCATGGAGTATGTTATGGTGATGTAGCCTTCTGCTTGTACAAGTCGCAAATAAACGCAATCGAACGTACGGTATTTTATGATGAAAGCTATGATCATGGATCGCGCCGGTGAACCGCTTCAACTACAGGATCTGCCGGTTCCGAAACCGAGTGAAGAGGAACTGTTGATAAAAGTACAGAGCTGCGGCCTATGCCGCACCGACCTGCACATCATGGACGGGGACCTCGATAATCCGACACTGCCGCTGGTACTGGGACACCAGATTGTGGGTGTTGTCGAAGAAACAGGCCGTAACGTCACCGATTTCGAGGTGGGAGACAAGGTGGGGGTCCCCTGGCTCGGCGCAACCTGCGGCGAATGCGAGTTTTGCCGGTCCGGCCGGGAAAACTTGTGCGATCGTGCCCGGTTTACCGGCTACGATATCAACGGCGGATTCGCGGAATATGCGACTGCCGGTGTTCATTTTTGCTTTCCTATCCCGGACAACTACCCGGCCGTCCAGGCAGCCCCGCTGCTGTGCGCGGGTCTTATAGGGTACCGTTCGCTGCGGAAAACCGGGGACGCACAGGCGCTCGGATTCTATGGGTTCGGATCGGCTGCTCATATCCTGACCCAGGTAGCGCAGTATCAAAACAGGGACGTGTATGCGTTTACACGCCCGGCTGATGAGAAAGGACAACAGTTTGCCCGCTCTCTGGGGGCCGTCTGGGCGGGAGGTTCCGAAACCCTGCCGCCCCGGAAACTGGATGCGGCCATCATTTTTGCTCCCGTGGGCAAGCTTGTCCCACAGGCACTGAAGGCGGTGAAGAAGGGCGGGAAAGTGGTGTGTGCGGGCATCCATATGAGTGATATTCCGGGCTTCCCGTATCGGGACTTGTGGGGAGAGCGGTCCGTGGAGTCGGTGGCCAACCTCACCCGGCAGGACGGAGTGGAGTTCATGCAGCTGGCGCCCCGGATACCGGTAGAGTGCAGGGTTACCACCTATCCGCTTGCAGAGGCGAACCAGGCACTCAATGATTTACGAGACGGTAACATCGAAGGGTCTGCTGTTTTAGAGATCGGTTAACTGTTTTTTGGGAGATCTTTTTTGGCGGTTCCTGATATCGAGGGTTATTATTTGTATTTTCAGGACGTATTACAGCAAACTCGTCTCTATTTGCATAATTTAAAAAACTGTTCATATGCACGACGTTGTACTCATACCCGGCGACGGTATCGGACCTGAGATAACACAGTCCGTAACATCCATTTTTGAAGAGGCAGGCGCTCCCGTTAACTGGGTCCGTTGTTCTGCGGGACTCACGGCGTATGAGGAGCAAGGCAATCCCCTGCCGGAGGAGACGCTCGAGGCTATTGAAAAGCATCGCGTGGCGCTGAAGGGGCCGTTAACCACACCGGTCGGTTCTGGATTTCGTTCCGTAAATGTAGAGCTGCGCAAAAGATTTCAGTTATACAGCAATATTCGTCCCGCCAAATCTCTCCCCCATATCGAAAGCCGTTATGCGGATATCGACCTGGTGATGTTCCGTGAAAATACCGAGGGACTGTATATCGGTAAAGAAAAATGGATTGCGAAAGACAAGCATGCCGAAAGCATTGCCGTCGTAACCCGGGAGGCCAGCGAGCGGTTGATTCGGGCGGCCTTTGAATATGCCCGCGAGAACCACCGGAAAAAAATAACGCTGGTGCACAAAGCCAATATCCTGAAATATACCAGCGGCTTGTTTATGGAAGTCGGGGCGGAGGTCGCGGAGGACTACCCGGATATTGCATACGAGGATCTTATTGTCGACAATATGGCCATGCAGATGGTCATGTATCCGAACAACTACGATCTTATTGTAACCACAAATCTTTTCGGAGATATACTTTCGGATCTCGCATCCGGACTGGTGGGGGGACTCGGTCTCACGGGGGCGGCCAATATCGGGGATGATGCCGCGATTTTTGAAGCGGTACACGGCTCCGCTCCCGATATTGCGGGACAGAATAAAGCCAATCCCATCGCTTTTCTGCTTTCCTCGCTGATGCTGCTCGACTATCTTGACGAGCAGGAGACCGCCGGCCAAATCAGGCAGGCTGTTTATGCGACGCTGGCGGAAAAGCAGGTCTGTACGCCCGATATCGGGGGCAGCGGGTCGACCACGGCATTTACCGAAGCGGTGTGTAATAATATAGGTTAGGCGGGAATTGGTTTAACGCTGTAAATTCTATATCCAGCGATGCGGTATCCAGTAATGCAACGGAGGCCTTTCCACCAAAGCCGTGAGCTGTTCCGGGGTTGATATTTTTTGAATTCAATATTGATTCGAGTCTATATAATGGATATGCTTTCGCTCCATCACTGAATATGAGAAGCCTTTGAAAAACCAGTCCCGAAGCATCGGGAAAGGTCAAGGCCATAGGGAGGTTGGAATCGCAGCGTATAGCCTATATGTGAGAATTTCAAGCGACCGATAACGCCGACATTGGACAAAAGAACGGTTTTGCAAAGACTTCTATGAATTAATTAGAGCTACCCGACTTGCCTGCTTACGCTGACATTGTTTTTTCGACTGCTGTGCGCCAGCCCTTTACGTATGCGCTGTCCGGTGAGGAGGTGCGCTCGGAAGCGGAGGTGGGGAAACGGGTATGGGTACCACTCCGGAAGCACAAGGCGATAGGATTTATTGTTAGTATCCACGACCAGGCCCCTGATTTTGACACGCGTTCCGTCGAAAAGGTGCTCGATGATACCCCCGTACTCTCAAAAGAGCTGCTTGAACTGAGCCGCTGGATTCACCGGTTCTATTACTGCGGGTGGGGAGAAGCAATTCAGGCGGCATTGCCGGCCGGACTCAGCTTCCATGCGGAGAAGCAGCTCAGGGCTGTTGGCGGACCTATCCCGGAGCATCTGGGCGATCGGGAGGCAGAGGTTATCAAAGAAATTCAAGAGTATGGATCCTATTCGCAAAAAGAGGCTCACAAGCGCTGGAACGAAGAGCTCATCGGGCGGCTGGTGGGACAAAAATTGCTGGAGGTCTGGGAAGAGCCGGCGGTGAATATGGAGGCGAGGACCGAAAACATGTGGCGGTGGACGGATGAAAATGCCCGGAACAAAGCGAAACAACTGGTGGAAAAGCATGAGCAGGCGGATAAAAATTATAAGTGGATCCGGGCCCTGAAGCTGCTTACTGAGCTTGATCTGCCTGAATTTCAGCGGAATTTAACGCCCTGTGAGTTGCTGGAGTACTATACGCTCAACCGTGTTGCCCAAGAGGGTTTGATCAGCGTCGAGGAGGTAGCGTCCAATAACCTGAGCCTGAAGCACGAACATGATCCCACCCGGATAAAGACGCTGAATGAAGAGCAGAAAGAAGCCTTTGATCAGATTCGTACCGCCCTGGAATCCCGGGACTATGCCTCTTTCCTGCTGTATGGCGTGACCGGAAGCGGAAAGACGGAAGTGTATATCCATGCGCTGAAGAACGCCCTGGAGCAGGGGAGAGGGGGGTTGGTGCTGGTCCCGGAGATCGGGCTCACCCCCCAGATTGTCAAGCGGTTCTATATGATATTCGGCGATGATATAGCGGTGCTTCACAGCCGCCTGACCAACCGGGAGCGCTATGAAGCCTGGCGGGCGCTCCAGCAGGGAGAAAAACGGATTGCCATCGGGGCCCGATCCGCCGTGTTTGCGCCGGTCCGGAACCTGGGACTGGTTGTCGTTGACGAAGAACACGACGCCTCCTACAAGCAGAAAGATCCCGCCCCCCGCTATCACGGCCGTGATGCGGCGATCATGCGGGCGCACATTAACGATGCGGTGGTGGTTATGGGTTCGGCCACGCCCAGTATGGTCTCCCTGCAGGGAGCTAAAAAGGGGAAGAGTACGATGCTCACGCTGAAAGAGCGTCCCTTTGAGGCTACGCTGCCCGAGGTCAACGTTCTGGATCTCAAACAGTACCGGTCCGCAATGCGCGGGCCCATTGCGGTGCCGCTGTTCCATGCCATAGAAATGGCACTGGAGCGGGAGGAGCAGGCGATCCTGCTTTACAACCGGCGGGGGTTTTCGTTCTACCTGCAGTGCGGGCAGTGCGGGGAGATCCCGGAATGTCCCAACTGTTCGGTGAGCCTGACCTTCCACAAATCCAAAAAGCAGCTTCGCTGCCATTACTGCGGCTATTCCGAGCGCCAGCCTCGTCGGTGCAAGGAGTGCGGACACGAGGCCGTCCATCCGAAAGGGAGCGGTACCCAGCAGCTTGAGGAGCAGATCGCTGAACTGTTTACGGAGGCGCGGACGTTGCGAATGGACTTCGATACCACTTCCGGCAAAAATGCTCACGCGGATATCCTGAAGACCTTTGAGCGCAAGGAAGCCGATATTTTAGTGGGAACCCAGATTGTCGGCAAGGGCCTTGATTTTCCCGATGTGACCGTGGTGGGAGTGATTGATGCCGATACCGAGCTGGCATTTCCTTCCTTTCGGTCGGGCGAACGGATGTTTCAGCTGCTCAGCCAGGTGGCGGGACGCTCTGGGAGGGCCGGCAAGGAAGGGAAGGTTTATTTCCAGACCTGGCAGCCCGATCACCCGGCCATCCAGGCGGCCCAAAAGCATCAGTTCAACGAATTTGCCCGCCGGGAGCTGGCCCAGCGGAAAATGCTGCAATACCCGCCCTATTCCCGCATCATCCGGTTCGTCTTTAAAGGAAAAAAAGAGGAAAGGGTCCGCCGCGTGGCCATGGCATATACCGAATGCCTGATGAAAACGATCGGCCATCCCGATCCGGTACTGGGACCCTCGCCCGCTCCGATCAGCCGGATGCAAAACTATTACCGGTGGGAGAGCCTGGTTAAGATAAAACCGGACAACGGGGCCGGGGCCATCGAACAGCTTTTGGACCGGACGTTCGAACGATATGAGAAGCACAAACCCCGGGGAGCCAGCAGCGTGCGCATCAACGTAAATGTGGATGCGCTGGAGTAATGATTTTATTCTAACGCCTCTGCGCCGGCTTCGGCCACTGCATGATCGTTGTCAACCGTACTGCCCGATACGCCTATGGCTCCTATTATATATCCCTCTTTGTCTTCTATGGGGATCCCGCCCGGAAAGGAAATTAATCCGTCATTGGAGTGTTCGATATTGTAAAGGGCGCCTCCGGGCTGGGATAATTTTCCTATTTCTCCGGTATTCATATCGAAATACCGGGCTGTCTTCGCTTTTTTAATAGCTATGTCAATAGATCCCAGCCACGCACCGTCTTGTCGTGCAAAAGCTTTGAGGTTGGCGCCTCCGTCTACGATGGCAATATTCATCTTCAGATCCAGTTCATCGGCTTTCTTTTTGGATGCTGCAATAGCTTTTTCAGCCTGTTGTAGAGTGATGTCCATAGAATATATAGGTAAAGGAATGAGAGTTAGAGATTTACTTCAATAGAAAAATGATTCTCAAGAAGAATTCGTTTCCCGAAACCGGAAACAGCCTTATTCGGCTTCTTCTTATCTTGATTATACAATAGTCCCCGCAGCGTTCGTTATATTTACTTGCAATCTATTGAATAAATTCGATTATTACAGCTCAGAAAAGATATCATTTTATAGCACGAGGTGCCCATGGGTGAGTTCAAAGTAAAGCTGGCTGACAACCAGGAAGAAGTGCAGCGCTTTATGAAATATGTCTTGAGAGACCTGCGGGCATTGGGTCGCATGCTGGAGGAGGATGGCTGGTTCGAGACAGACCCGATCCGTATAGGGGCCGAGCAGGAACTTTGCCTTGTCGATCAGCAGGCCAAAGCCTGGCCGCGGTCGATGGAGATCCTGGACAAGCTGAAGAGCAAGGGTGCGAAAGGGTTTACTACGGAATTCGCCAAATTCAACCTGGAAATAAATTTAGAGCCGCTTGAATTCGCGGGGAACTGTCTTTCGCAGATGGAGGAGAACCTGCAGCAGAAGGTTGACCAGGTTCGGGCCGTTACTGAAGCGATGGGGGGCGAAATCCTGTTGACGGGGATCCTTCCGACCATCCGCAAGATGGATATCGATCTCAAGAATATGACGCCCCTGCAGCGCTACCGGGCACTCTGTCAGGCAATCATCCGGCAGCGCAGCGAGGATTTTGACTTGCGAATCCAGGGTATGGATGAGCTGCTTATGAAGGTCGATTCTCCGCTCCTGGAGGCCTGCAACACGGCCTATCAGGTTCACCTGCAGATTAAGCCACAGGAATTCGTAACCAGGTACAATATCGCCCAGCTGATCACGGCCCCGGTGCTGGCGAGCTCAGTGGGTTCTCCCATCCTCTTTGGCAAGCGCCTTTGGGATGAAACGCGTATTGCCCTTTTCCAGCAGTCCGTAGATACGCGAACCGTGGGGGATCACCTTCGTGAAAGCAGTCCCCGGGTCACCTTCGGCAACGAATGGGTGCAGGATAGCATCCTGGAAATTTACCAGGAGGATACCGCCCGCTACCGGGTGATGTTGAGCTCGGAAGTGGAAGAGAACGTGGAGAAGATGCTGGATGAGGGTACACCGCCGGCGCTGCATGCGCTGCAGGTACACAACGGCACCGTCTACCGGTGGAACCGTCCCTGTTATGGGATAACCAACGGAAAAGCACACCTGCGGATCGAGAATCGCGTACTGGCTTCGGGTCCAACGGTAACCGATGAGATCGCCAACTCAGCTTTCTGGCTGGGATTAATGAACAAGATGGATGACTATTACCCGGATGTTTCCGAAAAGATGGATTTTGACGACGCCCGGCTGAATTTTGTGGCCGCTTCCAAGATGGGACTCGATACCAAATTTCGATGGTTTGACGACCAGCGGATTAATGCGGTGGATCTGATTACCGAAGAGTTGCTGCCCATAGCGCGGGAGGGGTTGCAGGAGGCGGGCATTGACAGCAGTGACGTTAACAGTTACCTGGATATAATTAACAGCCGGGTATCTTCGGGACAGACACCCTCGTACTGGATGCTCAACAACTATGCGAGGCTGATGAAAGAAAATGAGTCCAAGGAACACACGCTGGCCACCATCACAACGGCCATGATCAAAAACCAGAAAAAGGGCGAGCCGGTTCATAAATGGGGGCGCGCCCGCGCTGAAGACCTGAAACACTGGAAGCCCTCGAGTCTCATCGTGGAAGAGTTCATGACCACCGACCTGTTTACGGTACAAAAGGATGACATTTTGGAATTTGTAGCCAACCTGATGGACTGGCAGGGCATCCAGCACATCCCTGTTGAGGATGATAAAAAACGCTTGGTAGGGCTGGTAACCATGCGAATGATGTTCAAGGAATACAGTCAGGCCGTCAACCAGGGAGAGAAGGTGATGGAATCGGTTGAAGAGATTATGATTGAAAATCCCATAACGATTCATCCGGAGGCCTCTATTATAGAAGCGATGGAAATTATGGAAAGCCAGCAGATCGGCTGTCTCCCGGTGGTGAAAAATAACAGGCTGGTTGGCATTATCACCGAACATAATTATATGAGCATAACAGCAAGACTGCTCAAAGTATTACATTCAAACAGTAATTCCGATAAGCAGTCTGATGATAGCTGAGCACAAAACGGACGTTTCAACAAACCGGACGATTGGATCGCTGAAAGGCCAACAGGAGGGCCCTCTTGTCGTATTACTGACGGGTATGCACGGGAATGAGTATATCGGTGTCCAGGCGGTAGAAGAGGTATTGGGGATTCTTAAAGATTCTGACGGTTTGGTGCGGGGAAAAGCATTGGCGATCCGGGCCAATTTAAAGGCCCTGAAGCATAAAGTGCGTTATATCGACGAGGATATGAATCGCATCTGGTTTCCCTCTATCATAGAGAAAATTCGAACCACTCCCGAAGAGAGCCTTTCATCAAGTGAGCGTGTAGAGGTAAAAAGGCTGTTGCGGGTGCTTGACCAGATTGAAAACCAGTATGGATCCTATCCGACGATTATGGTCGATATCCATACATTTTCAGCAGAGGGATCGATGTTTACCCTGCCGGATCAGGAACCGGGCCAAATTGATTTGCTTTCGGAAATTTATGCGCCGATGGTCCTGGGTATCGGCCGCTCCCTGCACGGGACGGCCCTGAAGTACTATCAAAAACGCGGGCTGTTTTCTTTCGGCCTGGAGGGAGGTCAGCACGAGAACAGCGTGACCAAGAAGAACATCATTGCCTCGGTCATGCTGCTGCTGCGGGCTGTCGGCTGCATCGATTCCGAGGGATACCGTCCCGAAATGATGGAAGATTTTCAAAAGCATTTGAAATCGCAAACACACCATTTGCCGGTGCAGACCGAGGTAGTCTACCAGCATCTTATTGAAGAGGGAGACGATTTTAAAATGCGTCCCGGCTACAAAAACTTTCAGCCGGTAAAGGAGGGACAATGGCTGGCATCCGACCGCAGCGGCAGGATTGTAGCCCAGTGCGACGGCTATGTTTTAATGCCGTTGTACCAGCAGCAGGGCCGGGAGGGATTCTTTATCATCAAGGAGCAGGAGTAGTTTTGAATTGCCGGATTTTGAATATTGAATTATTGAAAGTCCTCCTGATCATCGAATCCCCCGCGTGGAATCTTACCAATGGTTTTATAAAAGCAACTCCGAATAACCAGTAACAAATAACCAATAACGAAACCAGTCGGTAAAGGCCTGTTTTTTTGTTATTTTTACCTTCCTTCAACCAATCGGTTCAGGAGATTGAATCCGAAACTATGAGCACCAGAACGGTTATGAATGATTATCAATTTGTGGACGGTACGCGGCTGTCGTCGGTGATAGAATCACTGATCTTTGCGAGCCCGGAGCCCATTTCGGCAGAAAGGATTTGCGAAATCATTGCCAAAGGAGAGGAAAACCTGGGACTGGAGACCGATGCCATCGAACCCTTTGTGGAGAAATTGAATCAGCGGTACGAGGAGAACGGACTTGCATTTCAAATCGATCTGGTGGGCGGCGGTTATACCTTTGCAACCAAAAAGCGGTACGAGCCCTGGCTGAGTATCTTTCAGCATGAAAACGCCTACCGAAAGCTCTCGCAGTCGGCCATCGAAACGCTGGCTATTGTAGCCTACAAACAACCGGTCACGAAGCCGGAAGTGGATGATATTCGCGGGGTGGATTCCGGGTATATCCTGCGACAGCTGTTGGAGAAAGTGTTGATCGAGGTATCCGGTCGCCTGGATGCACCCGGCAAGCCCCTGCTCTACCGGACGACGAAGCATTTTTTAAAGCATTTTGGCATCAATTCGATAGAAGAGCTCCCCAAGCCGCGCGAGATCGAAGAGATTCTCAAAGACGACGATATGGCCGAACACCGGCAGTTTCTGTTCGACCGGCAGCTTGAACTCCAGGAACTCCGTGAAAAGGCAGAGGATGAAGACACCACCGCAACGGCGCTGTCGCTGATGGAGGCGGTCGAGCATATTGATGAGGAGGAGGTGCCCGACCTGGACGAATATACCGCCAAAGAACTGCAGCTGGATGAGGATCAGGATGAAGAGGAAGAGCGGGAAACGGCCGATCATGTAGGTAAAAAAGAATTTGAACCGTCAGAACAAACAGGGAAAGAGTATGAGTCAGCGAAGAAAGAAGAGGAGTAGAAAGAGTAAGAAGGAGGCTCCTCATGCCATCGATCAAAACTACGGCGAAGAGGAGAAGATACGCCTGAATAAGTATATTGCTCACTGTGGATTCTGTTCCCGGCGAAAAGCCGATGATTATATCGCAGCGGGGAAAGTGGAGGTTAACGACGAGGTGGTCACCCGGATGGGCGTTAAAGTGCAGCGCACCGACAAGGTGGTAGTGGAAGGACAGCACCTCAGCCTGGAGAAGTTCGTCTATATTCTGCTCAACAAGCCCAAAGATACCATTACGACGACCGACGACCCGCGCAATCGCGATACGGTGATGGACAAAATTGAGGACGCCACCGGCAAACGGGTCTATCCCGTGGGACGCCTCGACCGGCATACCATGGGACTGTTGCTGTTGACAAACGACGGCGACCTGGCCAACCGGCTCATGCATCCCAGTTACGAGGTACGCAAGACCTATGAAGTGGAAACGGAGCGCAAGCTGGGCAAGGATGAGCTGCAACAGCTTGCCGAAGGTATAGAATTGGAAGACGGCCCGGCCCGGGCCCACAACCTGGTGAGTACCCCCAACGGCTTTATGCTGTCTATCTTTGAGGGACGCAATCGCCTGGTCCGGCGTATGGTCGAGTATTTTGGAACGGAGGTTACCAAGCTTAAACGAGTGGATTATGCCGGACTGACGCTCGAGAACGTCAACATGGGACGCTGGAGATATCTCAGGAAAAACGAAATTAACGCCCTTCGCAAACTGGTAAAGCTCAAGCCGCTGGATTTTAACCAGTAGTGGCTTTTCGCACCGTCCTTGATCCGTGCTATATAAATAAGAGGAGTTGAAAGTGTTCTATACCATAACGGATGGCTAAGTGCATCCTCCCCGCCGTCTTTTTTTTACTCATAGCCCTGATCCACACTTTTTTTCGACTCATGGGTTTAAGGGCACAGCAGCGCTCCCTACCCCGCTTTTCCCGTCAATGAATGAGAATGTCCATGTCAGCTTTCGTAAAACAAGCGCTTTTCGGTTCTCTTCTTAGCTGTCAGGTTAAGACCGTATAACCTTTATGTAAAAAAACTTTCAATTTATGCGTATAAAAACTAACTTAACGGTGTTAATGGGCTTTTATTATAAATAAGTCTATTATTTTATTTGCCCTTCGCGGGCACATCAGATGAACTTTCAGAAAGGGGACCATCACGTAATATATCAGGGCTATGTTATATTATACTTCCTTTTGTAGTTCAGTCAATTAAATTGTTAACCAATAATGAGGTAATTTATGTTTAGAAAGTTACTATATACGGTTGTCGTATGTCTCATTTCTGCCGGCACGGCCTTTGCACAGACCGGTAGTTTGAGTGGGACCGTTACGGATGCCGATTCTGAAGAAGCATTGCCGGGAGCTAACGTTGTTATTGCGGAGCTTTCGACGGGTGCTTCTGTGAATGTCGATGGAGAATATGAGATAACTAATATCCCGGCTGGCACCTATGAAGTTACTGCCAGTTTTATCGGCTATAACGAAGAAACGCAGACTGTGACCATTGAGGCTAATGAAGAGACGGTCGTTAACTTTACGCTGCAGTCCGGAGTTGACCTGGGCGAAGTGGTTGTGACGGCATTGGGGGAAGAGGTGAGTGAACGAACCCTTTCGTTCTCTTCGCAGAATGTGAACGAGGAACAGTTGAATGTTACACAGGATGCAAATATTAGAACAGGTCTGGCCGGAAAGGTTTCAGGTGTTCAGATCGTCGGACAGGCCGGCTCCAAACTGGGTGATTTCGGTAATATCCGTATTCGGGGAGCGATATCTCTGACGAATGACCTGGCGGAACCGCTCTATGTAGTGGATGGCGTTCCGGTTGAAGATCCCAATATCGTGGATATGAATAATGTCAGCGATGTGAACGTGCTGAAGGGTCCCAATGCAACGGCTCTCTATGGTCAGCGCGGCGAGAACGGGGTTGTTATTATTTCAACGAAGGGGGCCCGGGAAACGGGGGTAAGTGTGGAGTTGAACTCGTCCACCACCTTCGACAGGGTTTCCTACCTGCCAAACTTTCAGAATAAATATGGAAAAGGATATTCTGGAGAATCGGAGTGGGTAACGATGGACTATGAGAATGGATTTAATTTAGGTAATCTGGCTGGAAGCTTAGAGGGTAATTACGTACCATACCCTGAATATTTTCAGCCGCTTGACGGCGAGCGATTTATAGTGAGCGGGTATGCCGACGAGAGCTGGGGTCCGGAGTTTGACGGGGAGCCCTATATTGCATGGTACAATATGTATCCGGACAGCCCCTATTACGGGGAGACTTCTACCTGGGATGCCGCGCCTGATAACATCAGGAATTTCTACGAAACCGGCGTGACCAATAAATCAAGCATGGCGATTAACTATAATACGGATCGCTATAACACCCGGTTGGCCTTTACCAACCTGACGCAGGGAGGGATTCTTCCGTATTCCAACCTGAATAAGCAGATACTCAACGGTAGTTTTGATTATGATGTTACCGACGATTTCCACGTCGGTCTGAAAGTGAATTACGCTACCCAGGCTATCGAGGGAGAGGTTCGCGACGATGATTACGGAAACCAGACGTCCGGACAGTTTAACTCCTGGTTTGCCCGAAACCTGGAAATGGATAAAATTCGAGAACTGAAGGATCTGGAAACCCCTGAGGGATATTCGGCCTCCTGGAATAACTGGGGACCTGGTATTATTGCTTCGGCACCTCTGGCATTGTTTGGCGGATCCGAGTCAGAATACTACAAGCCCGCTTTCTGGTATAATCCCTATACCTGGATGGACCGGTATGACGAAAATCGTGAAACCGACAATTTGTTGTTGAATGTTGATTTGTCTTATCAAATCAGTGAGCAATTGGAATTGGTTGGTAGCGCCAGTACCACGTCTGAAGATTATAGCAGGCGATTTGAATTACCCTATAGTCTGACTTATTCAGCAGCTCCGACGCTGTATAACGAGTGGATTAATTCATTTGGTGAATACAGCGACCAAATAAAAGAGCATAACTTCAGTTCCCGGTTGCGATATGATGAGAACTTTGGGGATTTTAATGTAAACGGTTTTGTTGGTGGCCAGGTCCGTATAGAAGAATTTAAACGATTCAGTGCGGATATGGATCGAGAAAACTGGCAGAGCGGGGGATTGATCATGCCGGATGTGTTCACTTTCAGCAACTCTGCTGAACAGGTAGTACCTATTGAGCGTAACTGGGACAAACAGGTCCTGAGCATGTTCGTGAAGGCGACGGTTGGATACCAGGACTACCTGTATCTTGACGGGACCTACCGCCAGGATTACAGTTCTGCACTGCCTGAAGGGAACAATGGCTACGGATATCCCTCTGTTGGTCTGTCCTTCATATTTACTGAGTTCATGGACTCCGATATTCTTACCAATGGTAAATTGCGAGCCGGCTGGGCTCAGGTTGGCAACGACGTAGATGCCGAACGGATTAACCAGGTATACTCCCTGCAACAGGATCCTTTCACCAACCCGAGAACCGGCGAGGCCAACCCGCTGCTTTACACGGATGCAACCCTGGTCGATCCTAATATCGAGCCCGCGCTCAGTTCCTCTTTTGAGGCGGGAACGGATCTCGAATTCTTCGAGAATCGTCTTAGCTTAAGTGCTACGTATTACCTGGAGAATCGCAATGATGAAATTGTTCCGGCCAGCCTGTCTTCAGGTTCCGGGTATACCGAATACCTGACCAACGCCGGATCGCTGGAGCGTGAGGGTGTAGAGCTTTCACTTGATGCAACTCCTATCGTTAATCAGGATTTCCGATGGGATGCAACAGTTAACTGGTCTACCAATACAGTCACGGTAACCGAACTGCCCGAAGGATTAGATTCCTATGAAATGGCTAATACCACAGCGGCCTTTGGCTATGTCTCCCTGACTCACAGGCTTGACGAAGAATGGGGACAGCTGCGGGGCCCCGGGATCCGCCGGGATGAAAACGGTCAGCCGATCGTTAATGATAACGGGCTGTTTGCTGTTGAGCAGAATCAATACTTTGGCAGCGTGCTTCCCGACTGGACAGGTGGATTTATCAATACGTTTTCCTACAAGGGACTGAGCATGACGGCCAGTATTGACTTCCAGAAAGGTGGTCAGTTCTTTACCCTTTCCGAGCAGTGGGGACAGTATTCGGGCCTGCTTGAGGAAACTGCCGACAATAACAATCGCGGCAATCCCAAGCGCGATCCGGTTTCTGAAGGTGGTGGTGTTCACGTAACCGGCGTTGATGCCGACGGGAATGCCGTTGACACCTATGTAAGCGCTTTTGATTACTACGGCCAGTGGCAGTCAAACACTATTGCCGAGCCGTTTATTCGCGATGCAGATTTTGTAAAGCTTCGTGAATTGAGTCTCAACTATACCTTGCCGAGAGAGTGGGTTGGCAATTTCCTGCAATCCGCTTCAATAGGAGTCGTGGGTCGTAACCTTTGGATGATCGCTGTCGCAGATAATAACGTCCATGAATGGGATCCCTCTGAGCTCGCCGAGACTTTTGGTGAAAACGGGCAGCTGCCGGGTACGAAAAGCTATGGCTTTAATGTAAAAGTAACTTTTTAACGATGTTGACCATGAAGAAACTTAGATTATTACCAATATTCTTATGTATTCTTACGGTAACGTTTGCCTCTTGTGATAGCGTCGATTTCGGCGATATCAACCAGGACGATGACGTACCGCAGGAAGCAAATGTGGAAGGATTGCTTGCCGGTGGGATGAACCAGTTCTTTACGAACTGGGGTCGCGCCTACTTCAACAATCCGACCCTGTATGTGCAGTATCAGGCGCAGAGTACGTATACTACGGAGATGACCTATGGAGAAAATGCCTATCCCTGGACCGATTATTACTCCGGGGTACTGAGTAATTTCAAAGAACTCTATGAAATTACAACGGCCGAGGAAATTCCAAGCACGGTCCCGGGTTTCGGTCATCCCGACAACCAGGCGGCCGTCGCGGAGATAATGAGTGCCCTGGTATTCAAGCGCGTGACGGATATCTGGGGTTCAGTTCCCTATAGTAACGGAGACGGTTCCGTTGGAGAAGCACTTGCAGGGCTCGATAATACTACTCCGGCTTATACCGATCAGCAAACGATCTATCAGAATCTTATTGAGCGGGTAAAAGCTGCTCGTGATATGATCAATACCGGGGCTGACGGACCGACCGGCGATGTATTGTACGGCGGAGATATGACTAAGTGGCAAAAATTCGCCAATTCCCTTATTCTCCAGTTGAGTCTTCAAATCTCTGATGTTGACGCTGAATATGCCTCTCAGGAATTTTCAGCGGCGCTGAATCACCAGGCCGGCGTCATTGAAACTGTTGCAGATGAAGCCTGGTACGATTACCAGAATTCTCCGGGTGCGACGAATCCCCTCTCACAGAACCGGGGTTCTGATTATGTATTGTCAGACGCTTTTACCGATGCATTGATGGGGGAGACGAACGATGATTCAACGATCGTATATTCCAATAGCACCTATGACGACCGCTTGAATGTATTGTCCAGTGAACCTTCGTCTTCCGGAGGTGCCTATGGTATTGCGGGAATCGTCAATAGTGGTGCTTCCATTAGCGGTGTAGTTGCAGATGCGGGTAGTGATCTTCCCTATATGACGGCGGGTTACACCTACCTGAACCGCGCAGAAGCGGCCGAATTGGGCTGGACCAATGAAAGTGCTATTGACATGCTTACGAATGGCATCATGCTGGCTTACGAGAGTGTCGATGAAAACTGGGATGAAAATGACCTGCTGGACAGTGATGGCTCTGCTTTTGCAGCACAGCGTGTGTTAGACGCCACCAGCGCGGAAGGTGGTTTGGCCCAGGTCATTGCGGAAGAAAAATGGGTTGCGCTCTTTCCCATGGGCTTTGATGCATGGTCCGAGTGGCGCCGCACCAATGACGCTAATTGGGGCAATAACCGGGGGGGAGATTATCCCTATGAGGCAACGGGTTATCCCGGCCTGTATCCTGCGGTAGATGCTACGAATGGCGGAGAAATTCCAAGCCGCTATATTTACCCAAGTGATGAGGAAGGCACAAACAGCCAGAGTTACCAGGATGGCGTGTCGCAACTCAACCCGGCAGAGGATAATAATACCTCAAATTTCTGGTGGGATGAGGAGTAAGAGATAGTCAGCATTCGCATTCTTACCTGCATATAAAATCAGGAAAGCCTCTTCCGGCAACGGAAGGGGCTTTTTATATTACTATGAAGGATCAAGATGGAGACAGGGGATGGTCAGTGTACCTTCTTTTTGTTGCTTCCATTAACATCCTTGTGAGCATTTCAGCCCGTCTGTGTATTGGTCTTATGTAAATAAACGTCTTTTATTAACCGATTTCTCGAGTTAAATTACCTTGCGATGATAATCATCATTTATTATATAGAAAATAAATTTATGTTAGGGGTTATCTAAACTTGATTGGTGTTTACTACTAAGAGTGATTAGCGGTAACCTGGGTTTATTAATAATGCCTATGCCAGTTTGAAGAAACAAAAACGAGTATACACAGCGTATCTAATAAAAAACGAGGTAATTTATGTTTAGAAAGTTACTATTGTCGTTTTGTTTCATAGCCTTTTTTGCGCAGATGGCTTTTGCGCAGACCGGAAGTATTACCGGCCAGGTTATAGACAACAACGGAGAATCTGTACCCGGTGCCAACGTACTATTGGTAGAATCGGGCCAAGGCACGGCAACGAATGCTGAAGGTAACTATACAATCAGTAACGTTGAAGCCGGAACCTATACGTTGCGTGTGACATTCGTAGGGTTTACGGAATATACCCAGCAGGTAGCCATCGAGTCGGGGGAAACCGTTGAAGTGGATGTTACGCTGGAAGCGGGAGAAATTGGCTTAGAAGAGGTAGTGGTAACAGCACTGGGTTTTGAGCGTGAAGTTAGATCCATCGGTTATTCTGTACAGGAGGTCACTGGAGAGTCGGTGACTGATTCCCGTGAATCAAATATTGTGAATGCTTTAGCCGGCAAGATTGCCGGTGTGCAGATAAACAGTTCAAGCGGTCAGCCGGGCAAATCCTCCCGTATTACTATCCGGGGAAATTCATCCATGCTGGGAGATAACCAGCCGCTATTCGTTGTGGATGGCATCCCCGTGAGTAATGCTTCGGATGGAAATCCTACGGAGAATATACTTTTTTCAGGGGGAGCTTCAAATCGGGCACTTGATATTGATCCCAGTACTATTGAAAATGTGAGTGTCCTGAAAGGGGCAAGCGCTACCGCCCTTTATGGATCACGTGCAGCGAATGGAGCGGTTATTATTACAACCAAAAGTGGTCAAAAGGATCAAGATTTAAGAGTTGATTTCAATTCATCTGTAGGCTGGGGTACCGCTATTATTGATGGCTTTAATGATGAATATCTTCAGGGCATTGATGGATATTATCATAATGGCCTGCCTTCGGACAACGGGGGATACATAGAGCCTGGCTCCCCCAGTGATGAGCCTCAAATAGGGCGTGCATGGGGACCTCATAAAGACTCGGTTTCTACTCAGGTGTTAAATGATCTGGGTGTGGATAAAATTCAAACATATGATCCCAGGGCCGACTTCTATGAAAACTCACAAAAGACCGAAAATTCCATAAATATTTCGGGCGGAACCTCTCAAAGTAACTACTTTTTTTCTGCAAACAGAACAGATCAAAGTGGAATCGTGCCCGGCAGCGATCTGGAGCGTACCAGTTTGATGGGTAAGTTTGGATCAGATCTTGGAGAGTTGCTCAATGTTCAAACGTCTGTTAATTATATAAATACTGCGAACCAGTGGATGAGTGAAGGGAACGGTCCTCAGAATTTTCTTTACGGGCTTAATTTCGTGCCTATTAATTATGATATTACTCCTGCTACCAGACAGGACGGGACGCAACGTATGCATTCCTCCTCGTATAATAATCCCTTCTGGCTGGCTGAAAATAACCCGTACAACAGTAGTGTGGATCGGTTTATTTCAAACTCTGAAATTACTGTCAATATCTTACCCTGGTTGACGGTCTCGGAACGTATTGGTATAGACACGTATACCGACAGTCGAAAAGGCCGTAAAAATATAGGTACCCGCGGAGTCACGTCCGGAATGTACGATCAAAAGATTAATCGTACCCAGATTAACTCGGATTTTACGATCTCGGCGCAACAAGATCTCAATCAGGATTTTTCTGTTGAGTTGTTGCTGGGTAATAATATTAATACCCGCAATTATGACTACACCCTGCAAGAGGGTACCAACTTAAATATTCCAAACTATTTCCATATTTCGAATGCAAATACGGTTACTGGTGATGAGGAGATAGAAGAGTATCGCTTGTACAGCTTTTACGGGCAGGCGACCGTTGATTATCAGGATTATATCTATCTCACCCTGACGGCGCGCAACGACTGGTCATCCACTCTTCCAGATGATAATAACTCATACTTTTATCCATCGGCCAGCCTTGGTTTTGTCTTCAGTGATGCTGTTGATTTCTTTGACGACAGCTTTGTATCGTTTGCTAAGCTTCGTGCTTCTATTTCCCAGGTTGGTAGTGATGCAGATCCCTACTCGCTTTCTACCAATTATGTCCAGGCAAATCCCGGTGATGGCGTCCGGGGTAATATTAACTTTCCTTTTCAGGGAATTAATGGATATAACTTAGACTTTGAGCTTGGGAACCCGGAATTGAAGCCGGAGATTACGACCGAGTATGAAATGGGGGCTGATCTCAGATTTTTTGCAAACAGAGCCAATGTAGATATTTCTTATTATGATCGATCAACCGAGAACCAGATCTTTCCTGTTCCCATGTCCAATGCCTCCGGGTACGACAGCTACCTGGGCAATGCAGGAGAGATTCGTAATTACGGTGTAGAGCTTGCGTTAGGATTGACGCCCATCCAAACAAGTGAGTTCCAGTGGGATATCGATGTTAATTTTTCCAAGAACACCACTGAGGTTGTCAAGCTGGCCGAGGGTGTTGAGAACATTTATCTGGGGGGATTTACCAGTCCGCAAATACGGATAGAGCCAGAAAAAAATGGATATGGCGTCCTCTGGGGCAGCCGGTACCAGCGATCTGAAAACGGGGAACTGCTTATAAATCCGGAAAGCGGTTTGCCAATAAGGGCTGGCAGTGACGGTCCTATCGGTAATGTGCAACCCGACTGGACTGGAAACCTGAGAACGACCTTCCGCTATAAAGGGGTTTCATTATCCGCCCTTTTTGACCGGCAGCAAGGGGGAGATATATTGAATATGGACCTGTATTATGCAACCTTTTACGGTTCGTCCGAAAATACGGAACAGCGTAATACCACCTATATTTATGATGGTGTCTTTGCCGAGATGAATGATAATGGCGAGTTGGTAAGCTCAGGTAACCCCAATGATATTGAAATCACTCGAGACCGTACATACTGGCAAAGTGTGTATGGTATTACATTCGAAAACTTTGTAGAAGACGGTAGTTATCTGAAATTGAGAGAACTCAGTTTAGCATATACGCTTCCGCAGTCTCTTATAGCAGAATTGCCGGTCCGATCGCTGACTATCAAAGGGGTCGGACGTAACTTGTGGATTGATACTGATTTTTCTTACGGCGATCCGGAGGGTAGTTTATATGGCAGTGGTAATGCTCAAGGTTTTTACCATATGCTTGCTCCGAGTACTCGTAATTATACTGTAAGTTTGCAAGTATCATTCTAAAAACATTTAACTATAGTTATATTAGTTATGAAATTTTCTAAACTTTTAACCAGTGCATTTCTTTTATTTACGATTACTTTACTGGTTGGATCATGCAGTGATTACCTGGATGTCAATCAAGATCCAACGGCCCCGGATGAGGTCCCTCCGGATCTGCAACTTTCCGCTATTCTGGCAAATTTTAGTTATGAAGTAGTTGGGAATGAACCAGCGAGGACAAGTTTATTGTGGGTACAGCAACTGGCCTATAATGGGGAACCACCGTCTGAAGACAACTATGATTATACATCGACAGGTCCCGATAATTTATGGGGAGCTTCTTATATAGATGTATTAAATAATGCCAAAACGCTAAATAAGGACGCTACTGAATCAAATAATTATGCTTATTCTGGTATTGCCAAGGTGATCATGGCGTGGAATTATTCCATACTTACAGATCTTTTTGGCAGTGTGCCATATTCGGCGGCCTTGAATGCTACAGATCCGGCGCCGACTTATACCCCGCAGGAGGAGATTTATCCGGCGTTGCTGGATACGCTTGACGCTGCAATTCAGGATTTTGAATCTGAAAGCGTCAGAACGCCCTCTTCCGACGACCTGTTGTATGGGGGAGATATGGGGAAGTGGGAAAAGCTGGCTTATACCTTGAAGGCACGCCTTCATATGCACTTGACAAATGCATCCGGCTATGATGCCAATGAACAGGCTCAGGCAGCATTGACGGCCCTGCAAAATGGGTTTGAAAGTAATGCGGACGACGCCGATTTTCAGTATTATGAGGAAACGGGCTCCGAAAATCCATGGTATCAGTTTGCCATTGATAGCAAATGGGATACTCGAGATCAGTTGAGTGCCAACTATGTGGACCTTCTAAAATCCCTGGATGACCCGAGACTACCCATCCAGGCGAGACCTGTAGGAGCTATAGACAGTGATGGTCCGGTGGCTGGTTTTTCTGATGAGAACCCGGAATACGAAGGGCATGAAAATGGTGAGCAGGGATCAGGTACAGACACCATCTCATCTATCGGTGAATTTTACAGTGCTCCTGATGCACCACTGAATATGCTCAGTTATGCTGAAGCCAAATTTATAGAGGCTGAGGCAATATTGATTACACAGGGCGCAGCTGCGGCCCAGCCGGTCTATGAGGAAGCAGTTCAAGCTTCAATGGATAAGCTCGGTGTCGCTGATACTGAAGCGGATCTGTACATTGCCTCGCTTCCTCCTCTTATAGTCGGTAATGCGCTGGAGGAGATTATGACTCAAAAGTATATAGCTACTTTTCTGAACTATGAAGTTTATAATGATTGGAGACGCACGGGTTATCCAGAGATTGAACCTGTCAGTAACACTCCTTATACCCCTGGTGGTGGGATTCCAGTGCGTTTTCCTTATCCACAGTCTGAGTATAACAACAACCAGCAGAATGTAAGTGAAACCGGAATCCCCAATAATTATTCAGCCCTTGAAATGAACATTTGGTGGGATGTCGATTGAGTGGAACTTAAAGTGAAATATTAAATTCAGGAAAGCCTCTCCCGTCAGTGGGAGGGGCTTTTCATTTTGATCTATTATATAACGATAATACGTATACAACCTATAGAGGCAGCTGGCCAGACTACAAATATACATCCCTTCAGTATTAATATTAATGCATTGCGGGATCGTGAGTTTAAATAAAAAGAGATATCAATATGATGAATCTAAGAAAAATAAAAGAGACAGGAGATAGGGATATGAAACATGGAAAAGCAATTTGTTCGTTTATTGCGGGATTATGTATGATTGCAGGCCTCAGCCTTCAGAGCCATGCTCAGAATTTCGAAGGAGTCATCCACTACGAATTTGAGGGAGCTTCACAAAACGGGATGGGTGATATTCCCTATATGATTAAAGGCGACAAAGTACGCATGCAGTTTGGGGACGGCCAGTCCAAGGGGGCTATGATATTTCTTCCGGCGGACTCAAAAATGCTGTTTGTCTTGGACAATATGAAAAGCTACATGAATGTGGATACGGAGAAATGGATGGATAATGATGCGTACGACAGCAAGTGGGATGATTCTGAAATGACCCGTACAGGTCAGTCAAAAACCGTGGCGGGCTATAGCTGTGAAGTATGGCAGGTTACCAACGGCAGCGACCAGCTGAACATGTGTATGGCGGAGGGACTCGGTACGTTTATGTCGCCGGGTAACCCAATGGCCCGACAAAATGCGCCGGCGTGGGCAAAAAAAATCATAGCGGATGGTTATATGCCGCTGGAAGTGGTGGAAGAATCAGCCGATGGCAGCACAACCGTTCAGATGAAGGCTACAAAGATCGAGGAAACGTCGCTTTCGGATTCGCTTTTTGAAGTGCCCGACGGCTATAAAAATATGAGCAGCATGATGCAGCAGATGATGAAGCAGCGGAATAATTAACTTAGTTAATTTTTGACAGGAGGTCGCGGGCTTTTTCGCGGTATGCCGGGGCCGTATCCGCTCCCGCAACCTTTTCGAGATAGAATCTTGCCTCCTCAAAATCCTGCCGCTCCGCCAGCAGCTTGCCGGACAGGTACCCGGAGACGACCCAGAAAGCGCGATGAGAGGTGTTGGGGAGCTCCTCTCCCAGCTCAAAAGCCTGCCGGTATTGCTGCAGGGCCTCTTCCGGCCGGTTTTTTTGTTCCAGAATTCGTCCCTTCCAGGTAAGCAGTTCTTCCCGCAGCACCTCGCCGTGAGGCAGCTGGCGGGACTGCCACCGGTTCAGTGTTTCTTCGATAAACCCAAGAGCTTTGTTGTAGCGGCGCCGCTGGTAATAACTTTTCGTGAGAATACGAGCGTAGTAGTTGTTGCGGGGATACCGGGTCGTGAGCTGTTCAAAATAGGGAATGGCCGCAGCATAATCTTTTTCATAATTGTAGTTGATGTTTCCCAGAAAATAGAGCGCTTCTGCCCGTGCAAAGGTTGCTGTTTGCGAAGCTTCCCGGATAAGCTGCAGTCCCTCTTGTTTATCTCCTTCCGGCAAAAACCAGGAGACCGTCTGGACCACAGGGTAGGCTTCGGGCAAGTAGGCCGAATAGTAGCGCTTCAATCCCTGTGCCAGCTTTAAATCTTCCATATCCGGTTGCAGTTCGAGTAAATGTTCATAGGTATTCATTGCCTTGCGGGCATAATTCAGGCTGCTGACCCACTCTTCCCGGTTTGAATACTGACGGCCGACATAGCCGTTGGCAATAGCCTGGATAATAAGCGCATCGGCATGAGAGGATTGCCGGTGGAGGAGCTTGCCGGCCTGGTAGTTCGCTTTTTTCATGACCGTGACCAACTCATCATCGCGGGAGGTATCCTCGAGGTCGGAAAGCACCCCCCACCATACTTTCATGCCGTCCATGAGTGTCCACAACGGATGTCCGGGATAGTCCTCTTTCCACGACGAAAGTACCTCTTCGGCGCCCTCGAAGTTAAAATTATAAATGGAATCGACGGCCGTCTGGGCATCAGAACGGAACCGGGCATCATTAACCAGTTCCGGGACCTGGCCGGTGGCGGGGATGGCGGCCGCCAGTGCCAGTAGGATAAGGAGATAGTGTTTTACAGACTTCACAGGAAAAGTTTTTAATTAATATAGCATCCATGCCATGTCCGCCCGTGTCCATTTCGATAGCTGCAGGGTTGTCCTGTATCCATCGGAGGGTTGAAACACCGGTTCAATGGGTTTGTTAAAGTTCGTTGCGGGGAATCTTAGCTCATGGTTTCAATCGTAAACATTCGGTGAAAAGACCCGCCCGCAACCTCTCGGTGCAGCTGCAGCGGGCGCTGTCCCGATCCTGCGCCACTTTCTGGTGACTATCTTCCGCCCGAATACTGGAGGTCGTCACGGGCACGTCAGGATCTTCCCCTGTAATAACTCATTGATGGATAGCCTTATTGCAGATGATTTTGGAACCACTGCCGGGTATGGTGTAAAACCTGCTGGAACGTATCGGGGAACGTTTCATCCTCAAAGGGATGGGAGGTATCGAACGTATGTCCCGAATCAGGCATCAGCTTGAGTTCCTTGTGGTCGGAGGGACACTGGTTAAAAAGTTTTTCGGCTTCGTCATAGGGTACGGCTTCATCCCCTTTGGAATGAATGAACAGGGCGGGCAGGTTGAGTTCCCGGACCCGTTTAATCGCCATCAAACGGTCAGCGTTGGCCTGAGCATCCTCGTAAACCGTTTTTTTAACCGGCATAACCTGTCCCGTACGACCATTAATAATTTCAGTCACACCCCGCTCCCGCCAGTCCGCAATCATCTTATCGCTCCACCGCGCGTTGTAGTCCGCCACGGCCGACCATGTGACCAGGCACTGTACCTCCGGGTATTCTGCGGCCGCCGCCACAGCCGTGTGTCCCCCGCGCGAGTGTCCCAGCAACCCGATTCGGGAGGGGTCGATGGTTGTGGAAAGGGATTTTGAAGTATCGAAATCGATCGCGTCATCTTTAAAGGCTTGTATGAGGGAACCCACGTCCTCCAGATCCTGGCTCAGGGTTTCCCGGGCAAACAGGTCCAGTTGATCAAATTCGGTCATGCTTTTGCCCACCCCGTTGAGCGAAAAGTTCATCGCCAGCACCGCAAAACCGGCGGAGCTCAGGCTGGCACAGGCCTCCGGGAAGGCGCCCCAGTCTTTAAATCCCTTGAAACCGTGCAGGAATAGAATGAGGGGGAGGGACTGCTCTTCCTTTGCCTCCTCCGGAGTATAGAGATCGTAATAGATCGGCAGGTTTTCAGTCGACGGGATGGAACCGGATTGTTTCATAACTGGGCGGATAGGTTATGTTGTAATTTCTAACATTATGAAGATCATCCGGGTAAGTTTCCGGATTTTTTTTTGTGAAGCAGAACAATTATAAAAATAGAAACTCATAACTTATAAACAATGATGAATTGATGACCTGTTGGAAAGTTGCCCTATAATACTTTTGGTATCATTTATTGCCCCGTCAGGCTGCAGTCCAAAGCAGGTTATCCCAGCCAGCTTTCACGGTCCAGGCTCCGGTACTGGATGGCCTCTGCAACGTGGTTGGATTTAATGGTTTCCGAACGCTCCAGATCGGCAATCGTTCGCGACACCTTTAAGATGCGGTCATACGCACGGGCCGAGAGTCCCAGGGAAGTGATCGCCTTTTTGAGCATGCTGGCGCCGGCATCATCCAGCATGCATATTCTGCGAGACATCTTGGTATTCATCTGTGCATTGCAGTAGACGCCTTTGATTCCCATAAACCGCTGGGTTTGAATCTCCCGGGCCCCTATCACGCGGTTCCGGATATTGGCGGAAGGCTCTCCCTTGGATTTGCTGGAAAGCTCATCATAGCTCACCTTCTGTACTTCAATATGAAGGTCGATGCGATCGAGAAGGGGACCGCTTATTTTACTGAGGTAGCGCTGCATTTGAGCGGGATCTGCTCCCGCCGGATCGGCCGGATCGTACCAGTCGCCCGTGGGCGAGGGATTCATGGAAGCAACCAGCATGATACGGCTGGGGTAGCTGACGCTCATCCGGGACCTGGATATACTGACCGAGCCGTCTTCCAGCGGCTGACGCATCACTTCGAGAGCGCTCCGTTTGAACTCGGGCAGTTCGTCCAGGAAGAGAATGCCGTTGTGAGCCATCGATATCTCTCCGGGCCTGGGGATGCTGCCGCCGCCCACCAGGGCCACGTCTGATACGGTGTGGTGCGGGGACCGGAACGGCCGGGAGGTTACGAGGGCCTTGCCGCTGGGCAGCAGTCCGGCCACGGAATGAATTTTAGTCGTCTCCAGCGCTTCATCAATCGTGAGCGGGGGCAGGATGTCGGGCAGGCGCCGCGCCATCATGGTCTTTCCCGAACCCGGCGGCCCCACCAGAATGATATTGTGTCCCCCTGCCGCGCCCACCTCCAAAGCCCGCTTTACGTTTTCCTGTCCCCGGACGTCGCTGAAATCCAGGATTTGCTGCTGCCCGTTTTCCCGGAACATCTTCCTGACCTCCACCGTCAGGGGATCATGGCTTTGTTTGTCCCGCAGCCATTCCATCACCTCGCTCAGGTGTCCAAAGGCATAGACGTTGATCCCATCGACGACAGCCGCTTCAGGACCGTTTGAGGCGGGCACGATCATATTTTTTAGGCCCTTTTCACGGGCCTGTACCGCCATTGGCAGGACGCCTTTGACGGGACGCAGTCTTCCATCCAGGGCCAGCTCGCCCAGCACCAGCGTCTGATGCAATCCCTTCGTTTTAATTTGTCCCGATACATGAAGCAGCGCTACGGCAATCGGCAGGTCGAAAGCACTGCCTTCCTTCGGAAGGTCGGCCGGCGCCAGGTTAACGGTAATACGTCCGTCGGGAAATGAGGCGCCGGAGTTGCTGAGGGCTGCTTCAATCCGGTCGCTGGACTCACTGACCGCACGGTCCGGCAAACCGACCAGGAAATATTTAGGCATGCCGCTCGTCCTGTTTACTTCGACTTCGATAAGGCGAGCGTCGACCCCGATGGTTGATGCGCAGTAGACTCTTGATAGCATTATATTACTCCTTGAACTGAATCTTTTGGATTTCTTTTACGTAGTAAGATCCTACAGGAGTCCAATCCTTACAAAATAATTAAATTGGTGTTTTATCATGAAGACCTCAAAATCAACACACACCTTTACGGAAGAAATCAAGGGCACCGTCTCAGAAATTATAAGCCAGGTTAAAAAGCTGATAAAAGAAGGAAATGCCCGTCGGATTATGATCGAGGATAAAAACGGGAAGGTCCTGTTTCAGTCCCAGCTGACGGTAGGCCTGGCGGGAACGGCCGTGCTTACGGTTATAGCCCCCATTGTCTCCGCTATCAGCATCTTTGCGTTGTTTATGAACGATGTCAAGATTATTGTGGAACGCTATCCCGAGGAAGAAAACGGGGAAGAAGATGAATATGAGGTGGAGGCCGAAATCATTGAGATCCGGGATGAGGGTGAGGAAGAACAAGCTGAACATGATGATGAAGATGCGGAACTGGCGTCGGAAGAGGGAGCGGAAGAAGAAACTGAAAAAACCGTGGGAAAGTCTGAAGAGCAGTGAGCATCAAAAGGTAAAAACAGAAGAATCGATTAGCTCGAGGCCCGTCGCATACGTCGCATCAGCCCTTACGCATCTCCGAAATATATTCCGGCCTAATGTAATAGAAGGGTTCAGACTTATGATGAGCCACCAAAATAAGCGGTAGCTGTTACCCGCCAACGGCCACTTTTTCCCTGACTTTTTCTTCAGCCAAAAAGCGTTCGGCATCCAGGGCGGCGCGGCAGCCGGTACCCGCAGCGGTTACGGCCTGCCGATAGACCGGATCCATGGCATCGCCGGAGGCAAAAACGCCTTCGAGGTCCGTCGCCGTAGATTCGCCCTTGGTTTTGATATAGCCGACCTCATCGGTCGTAAGCACTTCTTTGAACAGGTCGGTATTGGGCTTGTGCCCGATTGCGATAAACACGCCGGTCACATCATCCAGGGTGGTTACCTCCCGCGTCTTGTTATTGATCACTTCCACGCCGTCAACCACTTCATCGCCCAGTACTTCTTTGAGCTCGGTGTCCCACATAAATTCAATCTTCTCGTCATTAAACGCCCGGCTCTGCAAGGCCTTTGACGCACGCAGCTCCTGTCGACGATGCAGCACCGTCACTTTACTGGCAAACTTGGTAAGGAAGGTGGCTTCCTCCATGGCCGTATCGCCTCCGCCCACGACAATGACGTGCTGGTCGCGGAAAAAAGCCCCGTCACAGGTTGCACAGGCGGAAACTCCTTTGCCCCGCAGGCGTTGTTCGCTGTCGAGTCTCAACCACTTGGCGGAAGCACCGGTGGAGACAATAATGGATTTGGCGAAAAGCTCTGTTTCTTCGTCCACCGTTAATTTATAGGGACGATCTCCAAAGTCAATATCCGTTACCATCCCGTACCGGCAGTCGGCGCCGAATCGCTGAGCCTGTTCGCGGAAATCCTGCATCATTTTCGGCCCTAACACCCCCTCGGGGTAGCCGGGATAGTTCTCCACATCCGTTGTCTGCATAAGCTGTCCCCCGGGCTCGGGACCTTCAAAGACCAGCGGGTTCAGGTCAGCCCTGGCGGCATAAAGCGCGGCGGTCAGCCCGGCCGGTCCACTTCCAACAATTACGACGTCAAATGTTTTTCCTGCGATATCTTCCATTATTTATACCGTTTGCCTGATTTAATTTCATCACAAGGTACAAAAAATAGTGCTAAATAGTGAGTTGATATTTCCTATGGGATTCATAGAAAGCGTTGATGGATATCGCCTGTTGAGCCCCCTCCAAACCAGTCTGTAAAGACCACTCTTAAATACACGATGAATTATTTTCGCCTTTTTCTTTTCAGCTCGTATATTTCGAGAGAACAAACTTATATCATTCGGAAGGTACTCTATGCCTAATACCTCTACCTCGCTGCTTACGGTTACGATTGTCGTACAGGATCAGAAAGATGTCATAGAAACGACGCTGACCTCACTGTATGAGTGCACCGATATCTCCTTTGAACTCTTTGTGATTGATGACGCCTCATCGGACGGGAGCGATGAAGTGATACAGTCTGTGCTTGATTATTACCAGCATGAGCAAACGTTCTACTACGAACACGAACAGCGAGCGGGACGCGGGTACGCCCTCAACGAAGCCCTTGTTCAAAGCAGCGGCTCTTTTTTTTGGGCACCGGAAACCATTCAGGAAATAGACGAGCCGCTCCTCGCGGATTGCCTGGAACAGCTGGGGGAGGCCCCGGAAGCGGGGATGTTACAGCGGCACGGGCTGCCGTCCGACCTGCCGGGATGGATCGATCTTGTCAACCGGAACCAGTGGCCGACAGACGGGGCGTTCCTCTGGAACCTGCAGAATGTGCAGGCGGACAAGCGGTATTTCAATCCCTTTTTAAATGCGTATGGTAGCATGGACCTGGCCGGTCGGCTTGTGGAGTCCTCTTTCCTGCGAAGTGAGAGCCCGTGGTCGCGGCCCAGTCCCATGGAAAAGATCCAGGCGCCGACCCTCCCCTTGCGCCAGGAACTGTTGACCACCTTATTGCGGGGCCTCAAAACAGCCGGGAATGAGCGGAATCAGATCCTCAAAGCCCTGCAGTCCCTGGAAACGGGGAGCCGGCCACTGAGGGAACGGGATTTTGACATTGAGCTGCTTAACGAGGCGGTGGCTATGAAGGAAGACGGCCGTTTTAACGCCGCCCTGGAAAAGATTGAAGAGGTGCTTGACGAACAACCCTCTCATCCGGCTGCAAAGCAGCTTAAAATCCAGCTTCTGGAGAAAAAACGCCGGTTTGTGGAAGCCTCGGAGCTGAAACATGAGATCAGCAAAACGGAAAGGAAAGCGGAGGGGCAAAAAGAGAAATCAGAAATAGAGAAGCGTCAGGCCCCCCAGGCATCCCCGGAGGGAAAAAAAGAAACGCAGCGACGAGATCCGGACATCAGCCTCATCGTTCCCACGGCGATTCACGGGAAGGCTGCGCTGGAGCACGGGCTGCTTTCGGTATCGAAGCACTGCGATCCGGGTGAGATCCAGCTGATTGTTATTGATAACGCCAGCCTTGACGATACGCACGACTACCTGGAAGAGCTGCAGGAAAAGGACTTCCTGGGGTGCAAAGTCATCACGAATCAGCAGAACAGGGGATTTGCCGCGTCCGTAAACCAGGGGTTGGAGCAGGCCGATACGCCTTATGCCTGTATTGTGCATAATGATGTGGTATTCAGGAGCGATGCAGTGGGACAGCTAAAAAAGATCATGGAAGCCCACCCCGGCTATGCGCTGGTGGGTCCCGCTGCGGACAAGACGCTCAACCCCGACCAGGCTATCCGGAATATTGATTCTGACAGTCCGGGGCTGATGCCGGCGGAGTATATCGACAGCTTCTGCATGATGATGCGCACCGATACGGGATTGCGGATGGACGAAGCCTATGAGCTGGCCTTTTTTGAGGATATCGACCTCTGTTTCCAGGCTCGATCTGCCGGCTATAAAGTGGGCATCGCTTCCCACATTGAGGTCACTCACCACTTGGGTACCACCACTTTTCCACT
>NZ_JBEPWZ010000001.1:0-77511 GCF_041642155.1 Fodinibius sp. | reverse complement strand
TGAAAAGCTGAAGCATTCAAAAAAGGAAAATCAACCCCTCAAAATAAAGCTGGGATGCGACCCCACACGTCCCGACCTTCACCTGGGACACTCGGTCATTCTTCGAAAGTTGCGCCAGTTCCAGGACTTGGGCCATGAGGCGATCCTCATTATCGGCGATTTTACCGCCCTGATCGGGGACCCGACGGGACAAAATGAAACGCGCCCCGCTCTCAGCCGCGAAGAGATCCGGGAAAATGCATCCACCTATCTGGCCCAGGCTACACAGATCCTGGACGAATCGCAGACCTCTATCGTCTATAATTCCGAATGGCTGGGGACCATGGGATTTGAAGATGTCATCAGGCTTTCCTCGAAGCTAACGGTGGCACAGATGATCGAGCGGGACGACTTTTCCAAACGCTATAACAACAATGAACCTATTTCCCTGCACGAGTTTCTCTACCCGCTGGCGCAGGGACAGGATTCGGTGCACCTGCATTCGGATGTGGAGTTGGGCGGCACCGACCAGAAGTTCAACCTGCTGGTGGGTCGTCAGCTCCAGAAGGATGACGGACAGGACCCGCAGATCGCCCTCATGATGCCGCTGCTGGTAGGGACCGACGGCACCAAAAAGATGTCAAAATCGTACGACAATTACATCGGTATTACCGAGCCCGCCAATGATATGTATGGCAAAGTACTTTCCATCCCCGACAACCTCATTTATCCCTGGTTTGAGCTGCTTACCGATATTCCGGTGGACAAGCTCCCCGAATACAAGCGAAAAGCGGGGGAAGACCCGCGCAATACCAAGCACGAGCTGGCCCTGACCATCACCCGGATGTACCACGGACAGGAGCAGGCAAAGGCTGCCCGCACCCATTTCGAACAGACCGTCATCGGCAACGCCATCCCCGACGACGCCCCCACCCTCCAGTATGAGGCCGGAACCGAGGTGCGCCTGCTGGATATTGTTTCCGAGGCCGGCTTCACTTCCAGTAACGGGGAAACCAAGCGCCTGATCAAACAGGGCGGCATCACTATTGATGATGAAAAAATTTCCGATAAAGGCTACCGCGTGACGTTTGGAGCCGATACGGAATTCACGCTCAAAGTCGGCAAGCGGAATTATGCTATTGTGAAAAGTAAGTCGTGAAAATGTCGTTGGCCTCGAACGTCTCGCTCTCAGCTCGAATTTCTCGTTCCCAGGGAGATCCGGAAAACAATACGAAGTGACAACGTGAGTGTTATGCCACGATATCGAAACCAAAAAGAGCTCTGTAAAACCTTCTGGGCTTTTTAAGCAAAACACTATAGAACAAACGACAGCGTAACCCAAAAAATCATTTCTCAACACCACAGAGGCATGCTCAAAATCTCCTCCCTCAACGTCAACGGCATTCGCGCGGCACACCGCAGAGGCTTTACGAACTGGGTATCCCGCAGTAAGCCCGATATCATCTGCCTGCAGGAGCTTCGGGCCATGGAGCACCAGGTCCCGGCCCCGATCCAGGAAATGGATTATCACGGCATCTATCATACGGCCGAAAAGAAAGGCTATGCCGGGGTGGGCATACTTTCGAGGGAGATGCCTCTTGAAGTTCGCAAAGGCATCGGCGTAGACTGGATTGACCGCGAAGGTCGGGTGCTGATGGCGGAGTTTGAAGAGCTCACGGTGTTTTCGATTTATGCCCCGAGCGGCACAACCGGCGATGTCCGGCAAGAGCTGAAAATAGACTTCCTGGATGCCTTTCTTCCTTTTGCCCGGAATTATCTTAACCGTGATAAGCCCGTGGTTTTTTGCGGCGACTTTAACATCTGTCACACGTCCATCGATATCCACAATCCCAGGCGGAACAGGAACACCTCGGGATTTCTGCCCGAAGAACGGGCGTGGGTGTCGAAGCTGCTCGAGACCGGTTTCGAGGATGTTTATCGTAGTCTCCATAAGGGAGAGACCGACCTCTACAGCTGGTGGAGCTACCGCGCGGCCTCCAAGGAGCGGAATAAGGGATGGCGTATTGATTACCATATGAGCTCACCGGAACTGCTGGACGCCGCCCAAATAGCGACCATAGAAAGGGCGTGGGACCTCTCCGACCATGCGCCCGTAACGATCCATTATAGTATTTAATGTATTTGGCATACAAAATTGTATATTAGTGCATTATAAAAATTATATTATAAAGCAGAATTCTCTAAGCTAATGGGCACGCATTACCAAGGAAATAAAAAAGAGGTCAAGACGCTAAATGCATTTATAAAACTAATGCGTGCATCTGAGTCGATAAATAATCGCCTGAATCGCCAGCTCGCTGAGCAGGATCTTACAGTCAGTCAATTCGGTGTGCTGGAGGCGCTCCTTCATTTAGGCCCCCTTAACCAGAAGGCTCTGGGCGAAAAACTGCTCAAAAGCGGGGGCAATATCACATTGGTTGTTGACAACCTGGAGAAAAGCGGCTGGGTGGAACGCCAGCGAAATCCCCAGGATCGCCGTTCAATGCTTATTCACCTGACAGAAGAGGGAGAAGATCTGATCAGTTCTTACTTCCCGCAGCACCTCGAAAATATAATGCAGGAGTTCAAGTGTCTCTCCAGTGATGAGCTGGACCAGCTCGCGGAGATGTGTAAAAGAATCGGTTTGCAGGATCCAAGCAATAAGTAGTACTCCTTTTGAGTTATGCAAGTGGGGATTGAGAGCAACATCTCAATTAATGAGTAGCTTCATAAACCCTCCGGGGGTGGGCTTAACCGTCCATCCCCTTTTTATGGCATTCGGATCCCCCTCTATCCGAATTTCATCTTAGAAAACTCGAGCGTAAGCAAGATCCGGCTTCTTCCGAGCGTTTTGGATAAAGCACACCGCTGCGATTCCATGAAATGGGCCCATCATGGCGGTATAGCCGTCCCGACGGCACCATTTGACTCTATTGCCACCGCCTTTCTCCAAATACGGAATATTAACGCAAATGTATTAGCTTCCTAACCTAGTGCAAGGAGGAACCAGACACACTAAATGGAATACTACCCTCCGGTCTCCCTAATCATAGCGAATGGCCTCTGCCGGTGCCACCGATGCCGCACGCCGGGCGGGGTACCAGCTGGCCAGCAGGCAAAGCAGCAGGCTGCCCGCCAGTACAATACTCACATCCGCCATTTCGATACTTACCGGGTATGCATCGATTATAAAAGCCGACGAGAGCTTAATCAGTCCATACTGTTGCTGCATCCAGCTCAAAAGCAAACCGAGTCCCCCGCCAATAACGCAGCCGATCAGTCCGATATAGAGCCCCTGTCGTACAAAAACATTTTTTATATCCGCCGGCGTAAAACCCATGGTCTGCAGTACCCCGATATCGCGGTTTTTCTGAATAACAATCATAGTCAGGGAGCCGATGATATTCAGAACGGCCACAATGACGATAATCATAAGGATGACATAGGAGCTCCATTTTTCGAGGTACATGATATCGTAGAGCGGACGCTGCAGGTCGTACCACGTGGAGATCTGAAAACTTTCCCCCAGATCAGACTTTAACAGGTCTTTGGTGCGGTCTGCCGCCGCTGGATCCTCAAGTCGGATGTCGACCCCCGAAACCTGATTCCTGACCTCAAAAAGACGCTGTGCCGCCTCCATATCCACATATACAGCCGCTCCTTCTATAATCTGAATCTGGGAATAACTTCCTCTAACCTCGAATCGATAGTTCCGGGGAAGGGAAAACTGGGTCAGGGACTTACGCATCCCGTTAGCACTTAAAATCGAGACTTCATCCCCGGTGTGCAGGTTCAGTTCCCCCATCAGCTGCTCGCTCACCAGCATCCCAAGCGTGCCATCTTGCACGCTCAGGTCCGACGTGCCCGAGACGATATTTTCACTCAGATCATTAATCCGAAAAAACGCTTCCCTGTCCACTCCCTTGACCTGTACCACCTTATTATTATCCTTATCCTGAACCATCAGGGCTTTTCCTTCCACAAAGGGGGAAACGGCCGTTATTTCCGGAATATCCGACAGTTTATCTTCTATCTCTCCGGCATAGAGAAAGGACGTTTGTTCAACCGATTCAATGCGAATGTCGGGATCGTTCTGCAGCAGAAAGCCTTTTATGACGTCAAAAAAACCATTGAATATCGATAACACCACGATCAGCAGGGCGGTGCCCACCGTTACGCCCGCTATGCTGATAACCGTCAGTGTGGATATCAGTGAAATATGCTTCTTGGAAAAAAGATACCGCCTTGCTATAAATCCGGTTGTTTTCATAGATAGGGGAAAAATAACGATATTACGGAAGGATTACAGCTAAAAGATGGGAACAGCCGGTCCGGCCCCCAGAAGTGAAACGGCCTCATCCGCCAAATCAATTTATTCTTGTCCATCATCGATCGGCAGCTTCACTGAACTCCGCACATGCAGGTCGCGCTGGGGGAACGGAATCTCCACCCCATATTTTTTGAAATTACGCACGATGGCCTGGTTAAGCTCATTTCTGATACCCGGGTACTCTTTTACGTTGCGGATCCAGGCCCGGAGCTGCATGTTCCAGGAGGACTCCCCAAACTCAATGAAATGCACCTCGGGTTCGGGTTTTCGCATCACCTTGCTATTTTCTTCAGCCACTTCTCTCAATGCTTTTAAAACCGTGTCGAGATCCGACCCATAGGATACGCCTACATCGATATCCAGCCGGTAGGTGGGGTCTCCGTGAGAATAGTTGATCACATCCTTGGAGACAAACTCGGAGTTCGGCACAATGATAAAAATATTATTGACCGTTCGCACCATGGTTGAACGAATATTGATCTCAGTAACATCCCCTTCAATATCACTCACCACAACACGGTCTCCCACACTAATGGGTCGCTCAAAAAGGATAATTAGTCCCGATATAAAGTTAGCCGTTACATTCTGCAGCCCGAAACCAATCCCTACCGAGAGCAGTCCAAAGATCACGGTGAGGCTGCTTAAATTAATCCCCACAAAATTAAATGAGACTAATATACCGATGGTAATAATTGCATACTGGGTAATGCGTGAAAGCGTATAGCTGGTCCCGGCATCAATTTTAATGCGCTTGAATACGCGGCGGTTCAGGGCCCGCCGGGCCAAAATAGCAGCTCCGATAAAAAAAGTAATAAGCAGTAAAAAAATCAGTATTGAACCTACCGTTACCGGAGATTCACTGACACTAAATATGCGGAAGTTTAAAATATCCCGTATATAACTGAACACTTCTTCCCAGGTCATAATGCTTCTGCATTCATTGATAGCATACGATGTGAAATAAGGTATTAAAGGCCTATATCATAGTACCTGATTAAAATAATCTCCAAACTGCTAACTTCCAGTTTCCATGCCATTATCCTTAAGTCGTTGATTCTCTTGTTCTGCCAGACGCTTCATGCACATCAACCGATAGATTATCATATGTGGATAGGTGGAATAGCAGATAGCTTTCGGTAATATACATTATCTTATGATCACAGCATAATACCCGTATCCCGCATTCCCGACGCTGTCAAATTTTTGGCTTCGGTCAGCTAAGAATTGAACGCGAGAAAGTAGTTGAACGTAGCTAAATGATAATTACATAAAAACACAACAAAGGGGAATAACCCCGGCATCTAAACTTGACAAAGTTCTTTTTTTGAGGTGTCGGGCTTAGCCCGGATTTTTCACAAAGGTGTAGGGTGCATTGCTGTATCCTTATGGTAAATGTACCCTTGTTGATCCGAGCAATGTAAAATCATTTATTATTGAATATACCCGTAGATAACGCTATTATTGGCCTTTCTCAATTTAATAAGACAAACTTTAAACATAACATTATGCGCATCATCATATTTGGTCCCCCGGGTGCCGGTAAAGGAACCCAAGCAAGTCTGATCAGTGAAGAATATGACATCCCCCACCTTTCCACGGGAAACATTTTCAGGTCGGCCATCAAAAATGAAAGCAAGCTTGGTAAAGAAGTGAAAGCTATCCTTGACGCCGGCGATCTGGTACCCGATGAAAAAGTAGTTGGCCTGGTTAAAGAAGAACTGCAGGAGGATAAATATGATGACGGATACATTCTGGACGGATTTCCCCGTACCGTTTCCCAGGCAAAAGCTTTTGATGAGATCCTTGAAAAGAATGATGAAACTTTAACGGCATTTTTACAGCTCCAGGTACCGGAAAAAGAACTTATTGAGCGCATTTTAAGCCGCGGCGAAGGGCGAACCGATGACACCAGGGAAGGCATCAAGAAGCGATTGAAGGTATATAAGGAAGAAACCGAGCCCGTACTTGACTACTACCGGGAGAAAGGAGCCGTCCAGGAAGTCGACGGTACCGGATCCATTGAAGAGATTTTTACCCGAATCACCACTATTCTCCCTAATAATTAACCAATTAATAAATGTAAAAAAGCGCTATCATTCCTCTTTCATACATCCCTCACATAGGACGCTCACGCTGCATGCGGGTAAGCGCAAATTACAAGGTGAGTTCTCGCTCAGAGATCATATGCCATGATATATCGGGGAGCTTATTCCACCTGGGATAACCGTAAAATAAAATCAAAATAACACCTATACGCTCCCCCTACGTTCTTAACCTTCTGCTTAATATTTCTGCGTTCGACTATCCAGTCCGCGGGGAGTCCTCTTATAAACGAATTAATTATTTAGTTAGTAAACTTATGGGGTTTGTAACAGTTTCAGCAATCCCGGTGTAACGTCCCGTATGCTTTCAGCCTCGGTAAAGATCGAGGCGCCCGGACCTATACACACTAAAGGTACCTTGTTATAGGTGTGTGTCTTTATGGATAAATCTTCCACATTCCCGTGATCGCTGCATAATACAATTGAAGTGTCTGCCGGTTTTTGCTCAATCAACTGCCATAAAAAGCGATCATAAGTATGAATAAAACAGTCGGCTCTGCTTTTATCCTGGCTGTGACCTGCCTTATCTGTTAAATAATACTCATACAATAACAGATCATAATTAACTGATCGTTTAATTAATCTATCCGCCGCTGCTTCCGGACTGATGACCGGCACTTGAATGTGAAGCTGATCCTTCCAGGTCTCCTGTGTTAACTCGGCAGTTAGGGCTTTTCCTTTTTTTACCTCTTCTGTTGTGTTTAGGGCTAAATCCGCACTTTTCGCCATTAGTGTAGTACAGCTCCACCGGTTTCTCTTTTCCGCTTTCTGAAAAAAAATATCAGGATAAGCATTCATGAAGTGGCATTTTTTTCCCCGCTGTTGAGCCTTCAAAAAAAGGCTTTGCTCCTCTAACAGGTATTTTATCCGTGAATGGGGATACGGCCCAAAATGTCTTCCTATTACCTTAGCCGCATTTTCTCCTGAGAGCAGGGTAGCCTGCCCTGTACCACTCTGGGGAAGGCCCTTTATACCGAGGGTGGCATCCACCTTTTTAAAAAGATGCTGCTTTTCGAGGATTTCATCCGCCTTTTCTGACAAGAACTGATCCCCCGCCAAGGCTGGAAAACCCCTGTAATCAGTATGGTAAAAGGGATTTGTATCATCTTCTCTTCCCAATCCCACCCCATCGATGAACAGAAATATGACAGTCATTGGCTAAATATTATCCATACAACATTTTAAAACACAATTTGCACCGAAGTAATGTTCAAAAAGTATCCTGTGTCTGTGTTTTTATCAATATATCTTTTACTAACTAATTAGTCTTTTCAGAATTATCGTTCCAACACCAGGGTAACCGGTCCGTCGTTGTGTAGCTGTACATCCATATAGGCACCAAAGCGTCCTGTTTCGATATTCAACCCACAGTGGGACTTAAAATATTGTATCAGGTTCTCATAGAGTTTTTCCGCTTTTTGAGGATCCGCTGCAGTAAAATAGCTGGGCCTGTTCCCCTGCTCATAATCGCCATACAAGGTAAACTGGGGAACCACCAGTATTTCACCCTCTACGTCCTGCACAGACCAGTTCATTTTCCCCTCATCGTCATCAAAAACGCGAAGTTTTAAAATTTTATCAGCCAGCCACGGTATGTGTTCTTCCTGATCATCTTCATGAATCCCCACCAGTAGTAGCAGTCCATGACCAATGTGACCAATCTGCTCTTGATCAATGAAAACAGAGGCTTCGGAAACTCTTTGCATCACAATTTTCATAGTCAATACTGTTAATAAGTGTGTGGATAATTGTGTGTATAACTTCTTCTCAGAACAAACCATTCAAAACCAACAAAAATTATCCACAGCTTTCAACAAAAAAATTCTATTATCCACAGGTTATACAGTAAACCTTCACTGCCGATAACTAAAAAAACTTGACCATACATTTGTAGAATAATGTGGATAACTTATTTGGATTCGGGCTAAGTGATTGTTTTTATTGAGGTATTTATCAACAAAGTAATCCACAATCTGTTATTTTGTACAAACAGGCTGTGGATCAAAAAGTTCTCCACTTATCCACAGCCTCTACAATGTACTACAAATAATATCTATTTAGTATATATCATGTATTCCGGTGGATAATGTGGAGAAATAATCCTTAAAAAGCAGCCTTAAACTTTCTATATTCTTATCAGCTTAAAAGCCAAACCACTTATCCGAAATGAGTTCACAATCAAAGAAATTTACCTATAAAGATTCCGGTGTCGATATTGAAGCCGGGGAAAAAATGGTGGAATCGATAAAAGGGATGGTCCGGCAAACCCACAACGATGCAGTATTAAGTGACATCGGGGGTTTTGGTGGTTTTTTTCATCCCGATTTAACAGGCTATAACGATCCCGTCTTTGTAAGTAGCGTTGACGGGGTGGGGACCAAATTAATTGTAGCCTTCAAAGCACGGAGGTATGATACGGTGGGACAGGATCTGGTAAACCACTGTGTCAATGATATTGCCGTCTGTGGAGCCGATCCCCTGTTTTTCCTGGATTATTTTTCAACCGGTAAGTTAGAACAGGAGGTCGGCTACCAGGTGGTACAAGGGTTTGCCCGGGCCTGCAGGCAAAACGGGGTCGCTCTGATCGGGGGAGAAACCGCGGAAATGCCCGACATTTACAGTGAAGGCGAGTTCGATCTGGCCGGCACCATCGTCGGCATAATCGATCGTGAGAAGATTATTGACGGTCGGCATATTCAGAAGGGAGATTTACTGCTTGGTTTTCCCAGTAGCGGCCTGCATACCAACGGATATTCACTCGCTCGGAAGGTCCTGTTTTCCACATATGAGGTCGATGATCACGTAGATGAACTGGATATGACGGTCGGCGAAGCGATGCTGGCAGTCCATAGGTCCTATTTACCCATTATCCGTGAACTGCGGAAGATAGATGGGGTTCACGGTTTTTCGCACGTAACGGGGGGAGGAATTATCGGTAACACCAAGCGCGTGGTTCCAGATGAACTAACTATTCAGTTAGAATGGGGAGCCTGGGAAGAACCTCCCATCTTTGAACTTATCCGGAATCTCGGGAATGTCCCCGAAGGAGATATGAGGGCCACATTTAACCTGGGAATCGGACTTATAGCTATTGTGGATGCGGGGTCAGCAACCCAGGTAAGAGAAAGAGCTGAAGGGATGGATGAGGAAATTATTGAAATTGGCAAAATAGCATAACAGTTGGTAACCTGTGGCTATAATTGTTATTTAAAATTCTAATTAACGAACTACGGGCAGGGTGACATTTTGATATCCGTGTCTCGGTGACATAACAGACGCTTCCTAATTATATTTAAACTCGATCATTATTCGGTGCCGGGGTATCTTCGTGGGAATTGATTGCAGGGGTATACTGCCAGGAATAGAGGAAATGGCAAAAGGAAATGAAAAGTAACCGAGATTACTTACTTTTTTTGAGATTCAGCTAAATGAGCGACAGCCAAATTTAAAACTTTCAGGGAGTATAATTATGAAAACATTATCCAGCCTATTCTTATCGCTTTTGATATTGATGGCAGCCGTGCAAACCACGCAAGCCCAGGAAACCGGTAATAACTTCAAGAAGCAGTTTAGCCAGCATTTTGATTATGCTTCCCGGGTCCTTTCCCTGGCGAAAGCCATGCCCGCTGAGATTTATTCCTGGCGTCCCGCAGAGGGCGTCAGTTCCGTGGAGGAAGTGTATACCCATATCGCACGCTATAACTTCTATTACCTGCAGAATTCGCTTGGTTTTACCGTCCCCGACGATGTGGAGGTCGATAATATTGAGTCTATTACCGGCAAAGAGGATGTTGTGGAGATACTGGAGCGGTCAATTGAATATGTAAAGGGGCAGATTGAAGCAATGCCGAAATCCAAGTTACAGGAACAAACAGAACTGTACGGCAGGACGGTTAACGGGCAGGCGGTACTCATGCAGCTGATTACCCATAAAAGCGAGCATGTGGGACAGGCGATAGCCTATGGCCGGGTGAACGGGGTCGTGCCCCCCTGGAGTGAGTAAGTTATTCTGCCGGTTGTCAAAGCGATGCATCGTGGAGAAGTTTATACCTTCTTAAATACCACAATGCCATTGTGGCCCCCGAAGCCGAAGGTATCGCTCATGGCCACATTGACCTCTTTTTCGAGCGTCTCGCCCAGTACGATATCAAGTCCCGATGGAATCTCCTCATCAATGGTTTCCGTATTGATGGTCGGCGGAATAACGCCTTCATTAATCGCCTTTATGCTTGCAATAGCCTCAATAGCACCCGCCGCGCCTAACAGGTGCCCCGTCATTGACTTTGTGGCGCTGACGGACAGCTGATCAGGTTTTTTGCCGAATACCCGGGCGATTGCCTTGGTTTCGCTGGCATCGCCCATCGGGGTAGAAGTAGCGTGAGTATTGAGATAATCCACGTCTTCGGGATTGAGATTGCTGTCGTCCAGTGCCTGTTTCATGGCTACCGAAGCTCCCTTGCCTTCCGGATGGGTGGCCGTCATATGATAGGCGTCGGCCGTCATGGCCGCGCCGGTGACCTCCCCGTATATATGGGCTCCGCGGGCTTTTGCGTGCTCATATTCTTCCAAAATAAGGGTAGCCGCTCCCTCGCCCATCACAAAACCGTCGCGGTCCTTGTCAAAAGGACGTGAGGCGTGTTTGGGGTCGTCATTGCGCTGGGACATGGCACGCATCGCCGAGAACCCGCCGAACGATGCTTCCGTAATGCCGGCCTCCGATCCACCGGTGATAATCACTTTGGCCTTTCCCCAGCGGATATAGTTCAGGGCATCCATAATAGCTGTGTTCGAGGTAGCACAAGCCGAAACCGTGGCATAATTGATCCCCATAAGGCCGTATTCCATGGAAATAAGTCCCGGGGCCATATTAATAATCAGCTTGGGCACAAAAAACGGGTTAAAGCGGGGGGAGTAATCGTTATCGGCATAGTTTCTGACCTCCTCCTCGAAGGTATACATCCCCCCCTGGCCGCTTCCCCAAATGACGCCACTGTCAAAGGGATCCATTTCGTTGAAATCGAGTCCGGAATCCTCTACCGCCTGTTGAGTAGCCACCAGTGCATAATGGCTGTAGGGATCGGAGCGGCGGATTGTATTGTGCTCGAGATGCTCCGTAACGTCAAAATCCTTGAGTTCACAGGCAAAATGCGTGCGAAATTCCGAGGGATCAAAATGGGTGATATAATCGGCGCCGCTGACACCGTTCTTCAGATTATTCCAAAAATCATCCACGTTATTGCCTAAGGGAGAAAGGGCTCCTAACCCGGTAATGACAACTCTGTTCGGCTTGCTCATGCTAAGAAAAGATATTAATTAATATAGGGATTTGATCTGGGTAAAATATAAGGAGGATCTGATCGGCTTTCACAATATATAATAAACAATACATAATAACCTGTTTAGCCGGATCATCCGGTCGGCTATAATAAACTAAACCTTTGCGAAAAAAAGAAAGTGAATTATGGTTATATGTGGATTACTTGATATGATTGAAGAAATGAAAAGACCGGGATTGTGCCTGACAGGCCGGACTATAGAATGATATTGGCCATTCCAGCATGAATGTGATTGACGGGTGGAATTGTCCGGGCCGACCCCGCATAAAAATAGCCCCCTGAGCCCAGGGAGCTATTCAATGAGGAATGGATGTCTATTCTTTACTGAGTGGCGTAAAATCGCTCCCTGGCGATCTTATCGCCATCCCAGTGCTGCACGGCGACCTGCTCCAGACTAACACGGTCACCACCCTTAAACGTGACATCCATGGCAGATTCAACGGCCGTGGTGGCTTCCTCTTCATTTGAGGTAATAGAGGTAACCTCTATGCCGTGAAAAGCTTCCACGCTGTCAAAAAATTCGTTTTCCCGTTCGCGATTGGTGTCCTTCCCTTCCACTTCGGTACCGTCTTCCAATACCATAACTACATCTTCGCCATAATACTCTTCAAAAGCGTCCAAGGCCGTACCCTGGGCAATGTGATCGTAGATATCCGTAATTTTGTCTAAGTAGCTCATAAATAATTTTAGTTTAATATTGAAGTATTAGTGAGATTGTACAACCAAGCTGATAGAAAAATCGTTTGCGATTATCAGACTTTTTTTGCAGGTACTCCTCCGGCCAGTTATCTTGATTACACATCAGCAGGTAACTAACTCAAGGATCATATAGTATGGCACAGGTTAAGCTCATTGATATTGCCCACGGACGCAGCGGGGATAAGGGAAATAAAAGCAATATAGGGATTATTGCGCGTCACCCGGCTGTGTATCCTTTTCTCAAAGATATCCTCACGGCCGAGGTGGTGAAAGAGCATATGAAACATATCTGTAATGGAGAGGTTGAGCGTTACGAGATGCCCAACATTGATGCGCTGAACTTTGTGCTGAACGACAGCCTGGGCGGTGGAGGTACGGTTTCCCTGAAACTCGATGCCCAGGGAAAAACCCACGCTGCAACTTTGCTGCGCATGGATATTGACGTGCCGGATGAGCTGTTGGAAAAGGTGAAGTAATAACGCTGAAACATCCGCGATCGGGGTTCCGATCAATCATATATTATAGGGCTTTAGTAAGCATGTCCAACCGCTATTCAAAGTCCGAAAAAATTTGGATTCGAAAAACGTGCCGATGCTTCGTATGGCTAGCCTCGTTCCTCGACCACTCTTTCATAGGCGGCTTTTACTTTCTTGCCGGCAATGGCCTCATTTACATTAAAAAGGTGATCCCCGATTTTCTCTAACCGGTTCAGGTAATCCAGGAATACAAATCCAACCTGGTTTGAGTACCCGTTATCCTCAAGCTGAGCATAATGAAACTCCAGCAACTCGTCGCGATACAAATCGATGGAATTTTCAAGGTGCAGGGATTTTTCCAGATCGATGTCTCCGTTATCCCCTGAGAGGTTCTCGCGGACATTGCGAATGGCATCGTGTACCCGGTCAAGCATCCTGCCAATCTTTTCCAATGCATGGTCAGGTAATTCGTTTCCTTCAGATTGCATCCGTTCAAATGTTTTTGACATTTGAAAATAAATATCTCCCACTCTTTCCAGGTCGTTGATCATGCTGTGCATGCCGCGAATGCGCCGGGTGGCTTCTTCTGTGAGTGTAAAACTGGAAATTTTAGTCAGGTACTCAGCGATCTCAAGCTCAATGTTGTCGGTTATTTTTTCTCTTTTCTCAATCTTCTTCAGAAACTGCTCTTGCTTATTCTGCTTGTTAAACAACAGTCCCTGCATGCTGAAGTGCATTTTTTCCACCAGTTTGGCAAACAGCTCTATCTCTTTGTGAGCCTGTGACATCGACAGCTCGGGAGAAGACATCATCCCGGAAGAGATATACTGCAGCCGATGCTGTGTATCCTCCTTTTCTTTTTGATACTTCTCTACAATCCGAACGATATACGGTACAAAACCAACAAGTAGCAACACGTTGGCTATATTAAATACAGTATGGAACAGCGAAACGGCCAACGTGGCATTGGCCCGACCCAGTTCATCGGTCGCGTGGAGGATAGAACCTGCCCCCGGAGAAAAATAGCTCATCGTTGCATCTATCCCCATCAGGAAAGGCTGCATCAGAATGAGCATCCATATTACCCCGAATATATTGAACACAAAGTGAAACCGGGCGGCTCGTTTGGCATAAACATTTCCGACAACGGCAGCGATATTGGCGGTGACCGTTGTCCCGATGTTTTCACCGAGGATCATGGCCGCTGCAATGGGAAAGTCAATCCAGCCCTCAAACAGCATTACAAGCGTAATAGCGGAGGCCGCTGAAGAAGACTGGGTGACTAATGTCAGGATGGTGCCGGCCACAATAAAAATTAAAATAGAGGCGAAGCCAAACTCCGTGAACTGATCCAGAAACATGAACATCTCGGGGTTATCCTGGATGTTCGGCACCCCGTTTTTTATGAAATCCAGTCCAATAAACAGGATTCCGAAACCGATCATCGCTTCGGCAAGGTTCCGCAATTTTTCACGGCCAAAAAATATGAAGGGAAAAAAGATGCCGATGAGCATCATAGCCAGGGGCGTAATCTGCATTTTAAACCCAAAAATAGAGATCATCCAGGCGGTGACCGTAGTGCCGATGTTGGCCCCCATGATCACTCCCGTGGATTCTATAAAGGTAATCAATCCGGCATTTACAAAACTTACGACCATAACCGTCGTGGTCGAGGAGGATTGCGTAATCGTTGTGGTGGTAAACCCGGTAAGGATTCCGCGAAATCTCGTACTGGTCATTCCCTTGAGAATGGACCGGAGCTTATTGCCTGCAACTTTCTGAAGCCCGTCACTAAACACCTTCATCCCGTAGATAAAGATTCCCAGTGCACCTATCAGCTGCAAAAAATCCCAAAAAGTATAAGTCATCTTTGATTTATTAAAGATTTTGAGAGGGCAAAGAGAAATATTTCATTCCCTAAAATTAAGGTAGCCAATATAACAATATGTTTTTATTCTTTTGAATGGAGTTGGAAGATCTCTTTTAATAAAAACCGGCATGTTAATAACGATGAAAACACCTCTCCGGCCCTGTCAGGCTACCCTACCGCTTCTGGAATTGAGAGCTCAGGTACAAGGTGGGCAATTATTCGAGATTTTTTGCATGTATCGTGAGTTAACGTTTAACCTCTTAAGCTGGGGTTGTTGTGCGATGTTCATTCCCCCGCCCCGGATCCGGAGGCGAGAAATGCAATCGGAATACGCACTTCGGTCTGGTCCCACTGCAGCATGATATTGGTAGAATCATCCACCACATCGGAAAACTGAATGGTGAACGCTTCTGCAACAGACTCCTTTTGCTCGGCGGGAACGTCGACGCGAAGCACGTCATGCTCCTGCTGGTAATCAAAATCGCCCCATAAACCGAGCTCGCCGTTTAAAATAACCGTCCACGGCTCGTCCTCCCGGGGAATCGTAAACAGAGAATAAGTCCCTGCCTCCAGTTTTTCTCCCGCGAAACGAATGTCGTGGGTAGTGGTAAGTTCGGTCGCCTCGTTGGCACCGGTGCGCCAAATATTATCGTAGGGCACAAGCTGACCGAAAATATCGCGGTCCCGTTTGTAAGGCTGACCATATATAATTTTGATGTAGGTGTCAGAGGGATGGTGAAGTACCTTGGCAATGGCAATCGGACTCTTTCGACGGAGCGTTTCCGTTTCTTCTGGCTCTGACTGGCTACAGCTCCCCAGGAGAAGTAGTATTAACAGAGAAGATAGAAGATAAATTGTTCTGGTCGTCATAACAGAGCTTAGTTGAACATGGAGATTACGATATCATAGTGTAACAAATAATAACCTTAAAAGCTTCCGAAGTAAATATGGTGATTTTCCCGCGTGGGTTCGTAACCGTAGCCGATTCCAAGATCGAAAGACAAGTTGGAGATCCGGAATCTTGTTCGCAGCTCTAACCCATATACAGACCGCGACTGTTCCCGCCAGTCCGCAACCGCAGGATCCGTTACCGAACTGGAGAACGCAACCAGATACAGATTTTTCAGGTAGAACGGTAATAAAAACCCGCCGTCATCGGCAAAAAGAAGGGGGATGGTGTAGTGGGCTGACAGGCTCAAAAGGTTGTCGGAAGTAGCGAGAACCGGTTCGGAGAAGGCATCCGAGACCAGCGACTGGTTGTTAAAAACAGGCCCCGACTGGGTAAGTCCCTCCACCTCCAGGCGCAGCGACTGGTTCCATCGGCGGAGCGGGGACAGAAAGCCAATGATACCGCCCTGAAGGGCCGTAGGTTGCCGTAAAGTCAGTTCAACTTCATCCTGCCCGTTCGAGAACCGAAGATCAGAGGTACTCCAGAAGTGCTCGAGTTTCGAATACAGCACCAGTCCACTGTTGGGTTGAACATCCCGGATATTCTGCTGCAGCCGGAAGTTAAACTGCCCGTACAGGTTACTGACAGCACTGTTGGCGAAGTCGGATATATTACTGGCCAGTCCGACATCACGAAACCGTATCTGTGAGTAACGAAATTCGGGCTCTATGAAAAAGGAAGTGGAGAAAACATTTTGATCAAGCTGAAAATCGAATGGGACGCTGAAAGCGAGAGACCGGTCCTCGCGGAGCAGGGTGACGGTATTATTTTGTGTCGTGTTGAACCTGAAATAGGAGGGTTCGCTATAGAGGCGCATGTTGAAGCCCGGATAAAATTGCTTGTTTTCGTAGGACAGGTCGTACCACAGCTGTTCCTCCAGGTAACTTATTTCTGCGGAATAGGCCTGGCTTTGCAACAAATTATTACTGTGCAGCGAGAGTCCTATCTGGTAGCGGCCTCTGTTAGAAATCTCGTGGACCGCCGGCAAGACCGTCCGCGGCTTCAGCCAGCTGGAGCCGGGAGAATAGGGTTCCCGGCTCCACTGTTCGGAGGCGGTGACAACGGAGTCGGAGACCGCAGAACGCCGCATTGCTGCTGCCTTGGTTTCTGAGGGTTTCCAGAGCGATACGGAAACAGTATCTCCCGGTGCGGGGGAGCGCTCGAGAACAACGGGCAGGCGTTCATTGGTATGCTGCCGAATAAAAGCGATGCGGGTGCCACCGGGACTGTAGGCTCCCTCAAAGGCATTGAAGCCTGCTCGGGTGATTTGGATAACGGAGTCATCCCGCAGGTTATATTCATAGAGTTGGTGGATGCCGGAGAATCCGCTGCTGAAGAGCAGTTTATCGCCATCCGGGTGCCATTCGGGGTCAAAAACAGCGCCGTTTTCAAAGGAGATATCCGGCGCTCGGGATAAGGCCTGTTCCGGATTGTCCCGGCCAGCAATCCACAACCCCTGCAAGCCCCCTTTATTGGCAATAACAGCCAGCCGTTTCTTATCCTGATGGCGGGCGATCGCGGTTATTTCATAGGCTCCGGAAGAGAGTAATGGGATAGCTTCGGAGGTGGTGCGGTCCCGGCGCACCGAAACCAATGCCGAGGAAGCCGGACGCGTTTGCAGGGCCAGCAGCCGGTTATTGTCGTATTGCGGCGCGTATAGCCGCGCCCCTTCGGTGAGCTGCCGGCGAGTACCGGTAGAAAGATCGTATTCCGCCAGCTCCGCTGTATAGGTATGGTCGTAAAGGGGGTCGGAATCGTAAAAACTATAAACCATGGCTGACCGGTCTGCGGTAAGATCGTAGCGGTAGTCGCCGACCGAATTGGTGGTTACGATCCGCTTTATTTTTTGGGACTGTAGGTTATAGCGGTAAAACCCGGGGCGTGCATTATAAAAGGATCCGTAGAAGACGAGCGTGGAATCGGACAGCCACTGGGGCCGCCGAATTTCACGTCCTTTGAAAGGAATGGATAGGGCCTGAGGGCGAGCGGCTGCTTCCGGCGGGTCGTTTAACGATTGCCGCTTATCTTTTTCAAATTGTTCGTACAGCTGGCCCGGCCAGGAGCCTGTGGTATGTCGCAGTGCCACGCCGTATCCGAGGAAAGGGTAGTTCAGGTAAAAGCCGAGGGTCTCGCGGGTGGTTTCGTAGCCATAGGTCTCCTGCAGCCAGTCGGTAAAAGCGTGTCCGCCGATATAATGCCGGTTAAAGGGGCGCGTGTTGGAGGAGATCTGTATCATCTGTCCCATAGACCAGCGCTGATCGCTGTCAAACACCGCATCGAACTGGTTGGTAAAGATCGGAAATTGTCCTCGTCCCCCGCCCGGAGAGACCCCCTCTGTTTCGTGGTAGACGGCGATCCCTTCGGTAACGCCGGAAGGGATCGCCCCGTGAAAAGAACGGGCCAAATCAGGAGAAAAAAAGCTGACGAGATGGGGTAGATTTTTTTTGCCAAGGTTACTGAGCTGGAGCGCGTGGACCAGTTCGTGGGGACCCACATTCTCGAGCCAGCCTCCGGTTCGCGGGTTCATTGATTTCCCCTTGATAGGCGGTAGCTCGATCTCAGAGCGAAAATGGATGGGAGTGACGAAGCCGTTAGAGCGGTCATTATAGTCATTAAGGATAATGGGAAACCCGGTTAGCTGTCCCCCTACCAACTGCTGAACGCCGGGGTATTGCTCTTCAAGTATCTGTCCCATTTTCAGGGCTGTAGAATCGTTGCCGCGGGCATATACCAGGTTAAAGTGAGGGGTTGTTAGCTGCTCCCATTGCTGTGCCGGGCGGTATTGAGTGGGGTAGAATTGTGCCCGGGCGGGGGTGGCGGCATATATTCCCCAACAGAACAACAGTAGCAATAAGATTGTACGCATACGAATACCAGCATTTCGGAGACAGATAGACAGCAACCTAAGAAATATTATACGTCGTGCTTAACACTTTGTCTATCCCGCATAGCCGGGCAAATAGTAATAGATAGCCCAGAAGTGCGAGAAGGTACCGGCCAGTACAAACAGGTGCCAGATTTCGTGATGTCCAAACCACTCGGGAACGGGATTTGGTTTTTGAATGCCATAAATAATCGCGCCCAGCGTGTATGCAAGTCCGCCTATGGCAATCCAGATGAGAAAGGCCAGCGGAAGTTTCTCCATGAGGGTCGGAAACGTAAAGACGGCCAGCCAGCCCATCCCCAAATAGAAAGAGGTAGAAAGCCAGCGGGGCGCTTCTATCCACACTAATTTCTTGATAATGCCTATGACCGCCAGCGTCCAGACGGTTGCAAAAAATCCCCACTTCCAGCTGCCTTCGAGTACCAGCAGGCAAATGGGAGTAAAGGTACCGGCAATGAGTACATAGATCATGCTGTGATCCAGCTTCTGCAGGAGCTTCAGCGTTTTTTCCTTTACCGGAAGGGCGTGGAAGAGCGTGCTGGAGGTATAGAGAAGGACCATGCTGAGCCCAAACATCGAAAAGGCAATAAGGTGGTTTATCGAACCCCGGGTGATTGCTTCATAGAGCAGTAAAATCAGACCGATAACAGCAGCTATGGCCCCGAGGCCGTGTGTCAGGCTGTTGACCGGTTCCCGTATATACCGTTTGATGATTTCGTAATTCATAAGTAATGAAAGATACAAAATAATTTAACGTCAAAGAACCGAAATTATGTGTTGCAGTGGCAAAGGTAGTGATATTTTAGTGATACCCGACAATTTGTCTTTTATTTAATCGTATCTTTTGTAGATTACAGGTTCAAAAGAATGAGAATCTTTGCAAAATCAGTCCCGAAGCATCGGGAAAAGTCAAGGCCTCGGGGAGGTTGGAATCGCAGCATATACCCTATATGTGGGGACTTCAACCGATCGATAACGCCGGAATTGGTCAAAAGAACGGTTTTGCAAAGCTCTCAAAAATTAAAAAAAGAGAGTATATCATGAGATATCTTATTATAATACTGGCAGCCAGCCTGATGTCGGTCACCTTTGTTATTGATGCTGAAGCCCAGCTATTCAACCGGCTGAAGGACAAGGCGAAAGAGGCAGCATCGAAAAAAGCGGAAGAAAAGCTAAGCGACCAGGTAGAAAAAGCTTCCCGCCAGATGGTGGAGGATTCGTGGAATGCTGTTTTCGGGGATATATCCTCCGACAGCGCGTACGGGGGCATGGGCGTACCTTTTTCTATGGGCAGCAATGTGGAAACAGAGGATGCCTATCATTTTGACACCATTACGACGATGGAAATTGAAACCATTAGAGAAGATGGGGAGTCCGACCCGCCGGTCGTCATGGAGATGCATTTCAATACAGACGAAAGGTATACCGGCACTTTTTTTTCCGGGGAGGGCATGAGTCAGGATGAGGGAGACCTGTTTATTGTCTATGATTTTAACAACGCCGCCATGCTGATGCTGATGGAAAATGAAAATGACAAATTTTCTTTTGCCTACGACTGGAAACAGGCGTTGGAACATCCAGAGAGCAGTGCCGAAACCCGTCAGGCGGAAGAAACAGACTGGGATGAAGTAGACGAGTGGCAGGGGTACACCAAAATCGGAAACAAAACTATTCAGGGCTATGAATGTGATGGCTACCGGTCGGAAAACAGCGATGGCGTAGTCGAAGTGTGGGTGAGCCGGGATGAGACGCTTGGAATGCAGAATATGTTCAAGGCGAACGCCAATGCCAAGCAGGTGAGGGGCAAAATTCCGGACAACTATCCCTACGGCATGATGATGGAAATGACCTCCGAAGACCGGCAAAGCGGGGACAAGACCGTTATGAAGGTAACCGATATCAATAAAAATGCCCGGGTAACATATGCGATGTCTGATTATCCCACCATGAGTCTCGGTGGAAAAAGCGCGAACAAGTAGGATGCCCGTCACGGCTCAAAGTTACATGGGGTTGCAGGACCTGATAGTCCTTTATTATTTATTTTATTTTGACTACCCATTGTGATTAGTTTGGCCGGGTTACCATCCTGAAATTATCTTTTCTATTCCACGACCATCAGGGCGGAGGACCAATCCATTCTGGACTGGTGAATAAAACAGCAGAGAACTTTGAAAAACCAGTCCCGAAGTATCGGGAAATATCAAAGTCTGAGCACATTCAAAACAGCTGAATATAAGGCATAAATGAGGATTCTGAATTCGCGAAAATACAGAGCTTGCCCACAAGAACAGCTTTGCAAAGCCCTATAGAAGTTCTTTTAACTAGCAATATCCAATAAAGTTATAAAAAACAGCTATGAAACAGTCATTTGTTATTTTGATGTCCGCCCTTGGCGGTCTGGTGCTTTTGCTGCAGGCAGAGGTGGTGTGCGGACAGAGCGGTCATACTCATGAGTATGACCACAACCACGACCATGAGCACACCGCTGACCACACGCACAAGAAGGTCGACTATAGTTTTCGTTCTGACGCGGGACAGTACGATCCCCCTGAGCCGGATGAAAACGGCTATTACTGGTGGAAGGGCAACCTGCATACCCATACACTCTGGAGCGATGGCGACCAGTTTCCGGAGGTGGCGACCCAGTGGTATTATGAACACGGCTATCACTTCCTTGCGCTCTCCGATCACAACATCCTGCAGCGGGGGAAAAGATGGATCAATCCCGAAACCAACCCGCTTGCCGGGAGGGGCGGCGGTATGGAGGTCTATGAGCTGTACCGGGAGCGGTTCGGTGATGAGTGGGTGGAAACCCGCCAGGTGGATGGCGAGCTGGAGGTACGACTCAAGCCCCTGGACGAGGTTCGGGCCCTGTTTGAGCAATCCGGCCGGTTTCAGCTGATTGATTCCGAGGAGATTACCGAAAGCCAGCATGTGATCCATGTAAACGCGACCAATATCAGGGACCTTATTGAGCCCCGGAGCGGGGAGACCGTCGAAGAGACGATCCGCCTTAATATGGATGCGGTAATGGAGCAGCGCAAGGAAACGGGACGGGACATGCTACCCCATCTGAATCACCCCAATTTTGGCCAGGCAGTCACTGCGGAAGACATGGCCCCGGTCGAAAACCTGCGGCTCTTTGAGGTCTATAACGGGCATCGAGGGGTTCTCAACTTTGGCAGCGATGACGGTAGTAAGGGATTGGACCGGGTGTGGGACATTGTGCTGACTAGACGGCTGGGAGAACTCGATCTCCCCCCGGTTTACGGGCTAGCGGTTGACGATGCCCACCACTATGAAGAAAGTGATTCCGAGACGGCGAGGCCTGGCAGAGGATGGGTCAGGGTCCGGTCGCGATACCTTACGCCCGAACATATCGTGCGCGCACTGGAAAAAGGGGATTTTTATGCCAGCAGTGGTGTGGAAATGCAGGAGATCTATTCGGACGGCAGCAGGTACACGGTAAAGGTCGATCCGGAAGAGGATGTGGAATATACGATCCGCTTTATCGGCACCCGTGAGGGATACGACCCGTCGAGTGAACCGTATGTGGATGCGGAGGGCCAGGTGCGGGAAGACCGAACCCGGCAATACAGCGAAAATATCGGGACGGTACTGCAGGAGACGACAGGTAATGAGGCAAGCTATGAGTTTCAGGGAGATGAGCTGTATGTACGGGCCAAAGTGATCTCCTCGAAACGTAAAGAAAACTACTTTGTGGAAGGAGAACAGGAGATGGCCTGGCTGCAGCCCCTGCTGCCCGGACAGCAATATGGAATGGGAAAGTGAAGAAATCTGTAAGATAACTTATAAAATGGTTGACCTATTCAATATCCAGTGGCGATAAGCGTCGATATTGATCAACGTTGTTTCAAGCGTGGACCCTATTGTGAAAAAAATTTCAAAGGTCAGGTAGCTTGAAACAGGCAGAAAATTATATTTTCCGGTATCCCTTTGGGATAGTTTTCAACACCTTACTCCTAATACCCGGGAGCCACACCAACATTCTGGAAGAAAAAGGACCAGGTATCAGCATGCTCGACAATAACCATGGAGGTCGGTTTGCCGGCGCCGTGACCCGCTTTGGTTTCGATACGGATAAGCACCGGGTTTTCCCCCTCATGGTATTCCTGAAGACGGGCGGCAAATTTGAACGAATGTGCCGGCACCACCCGGTCATCGTGGTCGGCCGTCGTGACAAGCGTTGCCGGATATTCCGTGCCGGGTTCCAGCGAATGATAGGGCGAATAATCGTAGAGGTACTTAAACATCTCTTCCGAGTCATCGACGGTACCATAATCCGATGCCCAGCCCGCCCCGGCCGTAAACTGGTGATAGCGCAGCATATCCAGCACGCCTACGCCGGGCAAGGCGACTTTAAAGAGATCGGGACGCTGCGTCATCGCAGCTCCCACGAGCAGCCCCCCGTTTGAACGTCCCGAAATACCCAGGTACTCGGACGACGTATAGTTGTTATCAATCAGATACTCGGCGGCGGCGATAAAATCATCGAACACATTTTGCTTGTCCATCCTGGTGCCGGCTTCATGCCACTCTTTGCCATACTCTCCACCGCCCCGCAGGTTGGGAACGGCATAAATGCCGCCGTTTTCCAGTAAGATGATATTAGCCACGCTGAAAGAAGCGGTGAGACTGATGTTAAATCCGCCATATCCGTATAAGAGGGCAGGGTTTTCGCCATTGCGTTCCACTCCTTTTTTGTGCGTGATAATCATAGGAACGCGGGTGCCGTCCCTGGAGGTGAAAAACACCTGCTTCGATTCGTACTGCTCCGGATCAAAGTCCACGCCGGATTCCTTGTATACTTCGGACGCTCCCGAGGCAATATCATAGTGGAAAATCGTCGGCGGATAAATATAAGAGGTAAACGTATAGTACAGTTCGTCTTCCTCTCTCTTTGTGCTAAATCCCCGGGCCGACCCCATGCCCGGAAGATCAATCGTACGCTCCAGCTCTCCATCCATTCCGTATTGCTGCACCAGAGAAGTGGCGTCCTCCAGGTAATGAGCAAAAATCTTGCCCCCTCCGGTAGAAGCATCCAATACGTTGTCGGTCTCCGGAATAAGGTCAGTCCAGTTTTCAGGGCCCGGATCGGCTGCCTCCGCCGTTATCACGCGCTCATTGGGAGCATCGAGATTTGTCTGAATGTACAGGGTATCGCCCTCGCTGGCAAGGACGCTGTGTTCGTGGTCCATATTCTTAACCACTGGCATAATCGGGCTATCCGGATTGCTGAGATCCTTAATATAAAGCTCGTTTCCGCTGGTTGAGTGGGCGGCGGAAATAACCAGGAAACGCTGGTCTTCCGTTACTGATGCCCCGATATACCGCCGGGGTGTTTCGGAGCCTCCGAAAATCAATTTGTCTTCACTTTGGAGCGTACCCAGCTCATGATAATACAGTGTATGCTGGTCCGTCATGGCTGAAAGGGCGCTGCCTTCATCGGGTTTGTCGTAGCTGCTGTAGTAGAAGCCCTCGTTTCCTTTCCAGGCGATACCTGTAAATTTGAGATCTCTCAGCGTATCACCGACCTGCTCTTTGGTTTCCGTATCCACAACGATCGCCTTGCGCCAGTCCGAACCGCCCTCGGAGATCATATAAGCCGCCTGGCTTCCGTCTTTGGTAAAGCTGATGCCGGCCAGCGAGGTGGTTCCATCTTCGGAAAACGTATTGGGATCCAGAAATACCTCCGGCTCGCTATCGTCCTGCTGGCGATAGAGCACCGAATGATTTTGCAGCCCGTCGTTTTTATAGAAGTATGTCCACCCGCCCTCTTTGAACGGGGCGCTGTATTTTTCATAGTTCCATAACTCTTCAATACGCTCCCGAAGTGGAGATCGGAAAGAGATTTGCGAGAGATAGTCAAAGGTCACTTCGTTTTGCGCTTCTACCCATTTGGCGGTGGCCGCCGAGGTATCATTTTCCAGCCAGCGGTAGGGATCGGGCACCTCTGTGCCAAAATAATCATCCACCACCGTTGTATTCTTGTCAGTCCGGGGATAGGATTTTAACTCGACAGGAGCAACTTCTTGTTGGGATTGTTTAACGTCGCATGAAATGATTGAGGCTGACATCAAAAGAAGTAATAATGACTTAGGGCAATTCATAATAAATGGGGGTCTTACTTTCTTACACCGCTGCTTTGTGCTATGCAAAATAGGAAGCTACAGTTACCATCGGTAAAAGATAGCATATTTGACATACTTTTCACGGTCCGGATTTGGGTTTCCCCATCTATCAGCGATATCCCCCATACGGTATGTTTGGGGGCGTTTATCACCGTTGATTCTGGTTGCTCCTGGCAGAATAATTCAACGGAAATAGTTTGTCAGACGAAAAAAGATTTGCGTAACTGATCAGTTACATGTAAATTAGTAACCGAACAGTTACGTAAATATGCTTAATCCCTGATATATATGCAACGAGATGTTTTCCAGGCCATCGCCGATCCGACGCGGCGTGAGATTATCGATCTGCTGGCGGATCAGTCGCTTCCGGTTAAAGATGTAGCCAGTAACTTTGAAATGTCGCGGCCGGCTGTTTCCAAGCATCTGAAGATTCTGGATGAGTGTGGATTGGTCGTGATTCGAAAAAAGGGCCGTAAACGGTTATACCGGTCCGATCCCCGCAAGCTGCGAGAGGTGGCGGAATGGACGGCACGCTATCACAGATTCTGGTCTCAAAAGCTGGATGCCCTGGAAGCGGCTTTGGCCGAGGAAGACAACAACAAAAATGACTAATCGATAAACAGACAGTTTTATAAGTACACAAAATCCACCACTCGTACAAGTGCAAATGCTTATCCGAAAGCCCGTTGAAGAGGTTTTTGAAGCGATGATCAATCCGGATATCACTTCAACATTCTGGTTCACTAAAAGCAGCGGCCGGGTTGAACCTTGGAAAACCCTGGAATGGGAAGGCGGACAGTTCTCTTATGTAGTGGACCGGGATGGCCAGAGAATCAACCATATGGGCACCTATCGGGAAATTCAACGCCCGAACCGGCTGGTTTTCACCTGGGGTGTTGATGTTGAGGCCGGAGATGAGAGCGTAGTGACTATCACGATTCTACCTGCTGAAAGCGGATGCCGGCTGACTCTCGTTCACACCTTGGATCCCAAATGGGAAGAATATAAAGACCGTACCCAAGAGGGCTTGAGTTATATGCTCGGCAAACTGAACAAACTATTAATAGGTAGTTGAAAAAAATAATTCTATGCAAGATGGACACCCAACCCATAAAACACCCAAGACATGAATCCAAAAATTACCACCTTCCTGATGTTTGAAGGCGACGCAGAAGAAGCGATAACCTTTTACATATCACTTTTCGATGACTCTGAAATTGTGAGAATCAAAAAATACGGGCCCGGGGGACCGGGAGGGCCGGAAGCCGAAGGCACCGTGCAGAATGCCGTATTTACCCTGAAGGGGCGACGATACATGGCATTCGATAGTTATATTGAGCATGATTTTACGTTCACCCCCTCTATATCGTTGTTTGTTGAATGCGATTCGGAAGAAGAGCTTAAAGCACTATTCGACAAGCTGAGTGATGGCGGCGAAGTGGCGATGCCGCTCGACAACTATGGATTCAGCACCAGGTTCGGCTGGGTAAACGACCGGCTCGGGGTCTCCTGGCAGTTGAATTTCGGGCCGTTAAATTTTGAGTAAGCAACTCGGGACAGGTACCGGGAACCATACAGAAAGCCTCCGTTTAATGTCGTGTAAAGCTCTTTTTTTTGCACGCAGTTCAATAATAAAATGAAAAATAACAATGAATAATTACGGCATCTTTACAGAAACGGGCACCATTCGATTTGAACGGCTATTACCCGGGCCGATCGAGCGTGTGTGGGCCTATCTGACGGAATCCGGTAAAAAGGCAAAGTGGCTGGCTGCCGGCGTGGTGGAACCCCGTGTGGGCGGGAAGGTGGAGCTGCGTTTCCGGCACGACACGCTTTCTCCCCATGATGAACAGCCGCCCGACAAATACAAGCACATGAAAGACGGCACCGGTTTTACCGGTCGTGTTACCCGGTACGATCCTCCCCGCCTGCTCAGTTACACTTGGGGAGAGGGGACGGGCGAAGAGTCGGAAGTCACGTTTGAGCTGACTCCCGAGGGAGAAAAAGTCCGGCTGACATTAACGCATCGCCGGCTCGGAGACGATCCCGATATGCTCGCCAGCGTGGCCAGCGGCTGGCATACGCACCTGGGTATCTTGTCCGCCCGTCTTAATGATCGGATGCCCCGGGGATTCTGGTCGGTGCACCGTGAGATGGAAGAGAAGTATTTGAAGATACTGTCCGGATTCTAAAAACGGGGTAAAGAATTCATAATGTGAGCCTGTTAGTGGTTCACCAGTGGGAATCGAAGAGCAATCAGCACGAAAAACGGCCGGGTGATGGACCGGTTATCATACCCGGAATAAGGGAGTTAAGCATATGAGTATACATTTATACTCCTGATCACCATGATTGTAAACAACGCTGCTAACAGCAGCAGTCAGCCTGGGCGGGTTCTTCTTTTGTTGAAGGATCCGCAGGGGGACTAAGGCTGAATTCTTCATCCGTGTAATGGTATTGAATGCGGATGGCGTTCGCAATAGCGAGGAGGGCGACTCCCACATCCGCAAAAATGGCCTCCCACATAGTTGCCATCCCCAGCGTAGCCATGACCATGACCAGGATTTTAATCCCCAGGGCAAAACCTATGTTCTGCCATACCACGCGGTGCGTGAATTGAGCAATATCGATGGCCAGGGGTATTTTGGACGGCTGGTCGGTCTGAATGACGACGTCCGCAGTCTCTACGGTGGCATCGGAACCGATCCCTCCCATGGCGATGCCGATATCGGCGAGGGTGATGACCGGGGCATCATTTACGCCGTCCCCGATAAAGCCAACCGTACGGCCCGGTTGCAACGCCTCCTCCACATGCCGGTATTTTTCGTCCGGTAGCAGATTGCCATACGCCTTGTCCAGTCCCAGTTTCCGGGCTATCCCATCGACCACTTCCTGGTTGTCGCCGGACAGCATGATAAGCTCGCTGATTCCCAGCCCGCGAAGCTCTTCGATTGCTTTTTTACTGTCGTCTTTTATTCGATCGGCAATACCGATGGTTCCGGCGTGGACTCCCTCAATAGCCACATGCACGTATGTATAGGCTTCATCTAATCCATTTCCGCTGTACGTTACACCATGTTCGGCCAGCCAGTCGCTGTTTCCTACCAGTATGTTGCGCGTGCCGACCTCTCCCTGCAACCCCTTGCCCGGACTCTCCTGCTGCCGCTGCACCGGTTGCAACGGTTGTCCGGTCGCATAGTCCAAAATAGCTTTTGCGATCGGATGAGTGGAGTGCTGTTCCAGGGAAGCCGCTAACCGCAAAAGCTCCTCCCGGTCAAAGCCGTTCCGGGGGTGGACCTCCCGCACCTCAAAGGTGCCTTCGGTAAGGGTTCCGGTTTTGTCCATGAACAGCATCGTCATCTTTCGAAGCTGATCCAGGAAGTCGGAACCCTTGAGCAGGATACCGTTTTGCGAGGCCGCACCAATGCCGCCAAAGTAACCGAGGGGAATGGAGATAACCAGTCCGCAGGGACAGGAAACAACGAGGAAAATGAGTGCACGATAAAACCAATCCTGGAACACGTAATCATCCACAACGAGATAGGGAACAAAGGTCAGTGCTGCCGCCAGCCACACGACCACCGGGGTATAGATTTTTGCAAACTTTGTCATAAACCGCTGGGTGGGTGCCTTGCGCCGGGCCGCCTCCTGAACCATGGTAAGGATATGGGACAGCCTGGTATCCTCGTAATCGCTGGTGACTCTAATACGTGCCGGCACGTCCTGGTTGATGGACCCCGCCCAGACCTCTTCTCCGGCTTTGCGTGCCATTGGTTTGGATTCCCCCGTCAGGGCTGCGGTATTAAAGGAGGCTCTTTCCGTGAGCAGTTCGCCGTCCAGCGGTACTTTTTCTCCGGGCCTGACCCGGATAACCTCCCCCTTTTCAACTGCTGAGGGATGGACTTGCTCGGTAGAGCCCCCCCGTTCGACCGCCGCTATATCCGGCTGTTGATTGATCAGCTTCCTGATGGAATGTTTGGCGCGGTGCACCGCCCCGTGCTGGGCATACTCGCCGATCATATAGAAAAGCATGACGGCGACCCCTTCGGCATACTCACCGATGGCAAAAGCCCCGACGGTAGCAATACCCATTAGCAGGAATTCACTGAATATTGTGCCGTCTTTTATGGAATAAAAAGCCTTCAGCCAAACGGGTCCCCCTACTGCCAGGTACGAGAGGCCATACAACGGGAGGTACAGGTAATGCCGGCTGGGAAAATCGGCACCGTACTGGACGGTTAGCGCCGCGGCAAGCAACAGGCCGCTGATGACTGCTTCCTTATATTTTTTTATAAATGCGATAATAAGGTCCATTATGTATTTAAAGAGAGCTTTGAAAATCAGTTTTGTGATTCAATCTCTGTATTTTCGCGCATCCAATATCCTCACATATGCTTTATACGGGGTGGTTTTGAAGGCGCTCAGGCTTTGATATTTCCCGATGCTTCGGGACTGGCTTTTCAAAGCCCCAGAAATTCAGGCCGTAAGATAGGGATAGAGCGGGGAACGGTCTTATATCTTTATGTATATCTTGTGCAGGATTATGTTACAGCTGATCGATGGAGGTGCGTTTGTTCTCCTTTATATTCTTGAAATGAGAGGGCGCGAGGCCGGTTTCTTTCTTAAACTGTCGCGAAAAATGCTGCTGGCTGCTGTAGTCCAATTCATAGGCTATTTCGCTGAGTGTCTTTTCGCCATAGACGATGAGTTCTTTAGCCCGCTCAATTTTTTGGAGGATGAAATAGCGTTCGATGGACTTTCCCTCTACCGCGGAAAATAGCCGGCTGAGCTGCTGATAATCCTTGTGGATACGGTCCGAAAGATATTCCGAGAGGTTGCCGTTAAGCGGCTCGCTGGAACGGATGTGATCAATAATAAGATGTTTGATACGCTCTACGATCTGGCTGGCTTCATCATTGATGATGTCAAAGCCGTTTTTGCGCACGACCGACACCAGCCGTTTATAGGCAGTCTGATCGACCGGTCCCGCCAGCTGCAGTTCCCCCAGCTCAATTTTTTGTACACGGAAACCGTTTTCTTCCAGTTTTTCCTTCAGTACCTCTGCACAGTGACTGCACACCATGTTTTTTATGAGAAAGTTTTTTTTCGTATCCATAAGCTGATGAAATGGTTCTTTACCGTGGCTAAGAGGGAGCGTTCAGGGGCTGACAAGTTGGTTAAAATCAATCGCATAACATGTTAAGTAAACTATTTGATATGGTCTCTGCAACAGAAAACAGGTAAAGAATGTAAAGAATTCTGCTATAACTTTTGCTTTGCATGTCCTTTGATTATTATTGAGTGGCCATTGCGGAACCCAACAACTAATTAAATAAGATCAACTGACCTATGTACACCGGATTTCAACACCTGCATTCCGGCATAGCCTACATTGTGCTTGCCGTCCTGCTGTTTTCCTTTATCTATGCGCTCATTAATTTTATACAAAAAAAATCCTTCACTGAAAAGGTACGGAAAGCATCGCTGGCGGGGCTTATTGCAGCGCATCTACAGCTGCTGATTGGCCTGGTGTTGTATTTTATTTCTCCACAGGGACTATCGAACTTTTCGGGTGAAGCGATGGGGGATGCGATGTCGCGGCTGTATATGCTGGAGCACCCGCTGACCATGATCATCGGCGTTATTTTAATCACCGTCGGTTATTCTAAAGCAAAGCGGGGAGCAGGCGACGCCACGCGATATAAGAAATTACTCATCTATTACGGATTGGGTATTGCATTCATCCTCATACGCATTCCCTGGTCCGTCTGGCCTCCGATAGGCAACTGAATTCAGGTACCTATTAATCTGCGTTGTATCCAGTAGTAACCAACGGGAACGATCACGCCGGGGTTACTTTCCGATATTAATGAGGTGTTCTTTACGGCGACGGCGTGCTTTCAGGTATCGCTCGTCCTCGGCGTAGGTAGTCGGATATACCTTGGGCACCGGCTGGGGCTGCATTTTATGATCAACATTCACAAACGTGAAAACACAGGTATTGGAAAGGGCCCGGGTCACCTTGTCCAGGCTGGTGCGTTCAATATCAATTTCAATACTGATGGACGTCTCACCGGTGTAGACGATCCGGCTGGTAAAATCCAGCTTATCGCCAATACGGATGGGCTGCAGGAAGTTAATGCGGTTCACCCGCACAAACACCGGCCGGTGGGTGGCGATTTCTTCCGCATGCATCAATGACAGTTCAAAGGCGCGGCGAATGACATACCCGCCGAAAATCTTTTTGGGCACATTTTCCTGATCCGGGTACATTCGCTCCATGCTGTTCCGTATCAGGTTTCCGACCAGTAACCCGTCAAAATCCTCTTTTTCCTGCGCTTTGTGCAGCGCCCGCAGGTGGTGGAACTCCTCTTTGCTCGGCGGGTCTTCCAGCGCGTCGATCTGCTCGCGATACGCTTTGCGGCGCTTAATAGCCGCTTCGTACCGCTCCTTTTCGATGGCGCTCTTATATTCCAGGGGCGGAATGGGCAGGCTCTCCGCATCATTGTCCCTGCCGGTCCGGGCCACCATCGTAAAATAGCAGGCTGCCAGCGAGTGCCTGGCCTCCTTGTCCTGGTCCACGCGAATGCCAACTTCCATAGACGTGCGTCCCACATAATTAATGCGCGCCCGCAGGAAGACATCCTTGTTGATATCTCCGGGCACGTGCAGGGCAATATCATCAACCGCGGCCGTAACCACGCGTCCCCCGGGCTCAAACTGGTGCACATAGTCAAGAGCGATATCTTCGGCCAGCTTATCGAGCTCTTCAAGCAGCAGTCCCCACCGCATGTTGCCCGGTATATCCCTGTCCAGGATCATATAGCGCCGGCGAAGGGCGGGATCGGTACTGAATGGTATCGTACGTTCGATTGAGGTATCCACAGGTCTCATAACGCGGTCGATAATTACAATTAAACAGAAAGTAAAGAGAATATCTGTTTCGTAGAGGACTTTGCAAAACCGTTTGGTTGGCCAATTTCTGCATTTTCACGAATTCAAATTCCTCCCGTATCCTAAGATAGGAAGATAGATGAGTTGATAAAACGATTTATTGGATTTCTTCCGGAGGCCTACCGGAGAGGATTATAAAGAACCGGGATGCTTCATGAGTCCCGGACGGGTCGAATCGGGGGGGCTGAGATCATGCGGGAGACTCTCTCCACGGGGTACCTTAAATGATCGTTCATATTCACGGCGAGATCGAGGTATAGAAATACAAGGATAAGCAGGGTTTTCTTTTTAAAGCAAAAAAATAATTGGCAGGGTTCATATTTTTTATTACATTAAATATGGTTGTCCAAACAACTATATAACACAGGTGTAAAGGGTATAACTATTATTTAGGCTTTTATGTTCATGGATGTATTTAGGGGTTCTATGATACTTAAACCTTTTCGTGCAGGTAAAAGAAGATTTTAGCTTATCTGTTGAACAAGCGTGAATATGTTATAGCCGTAAATACTTGGTACTAATGGGACCGGTAAGGTAAACCCATTCAAGCAGTATCTTTATAACATACAGGAAGGGTTTTTGGTTGTCCACCCGGTGAAATTAAACGAAACTGTTATAACCTAAAAAACGGGTCTTTGCACGTGATTTTTTAACCTTAACGTTGAAACAGTACCGTGAAATAGTTCGGGTGCAGTGGTCTTGAATTGACTTGTTGGTAACCACTTGCATCGTTAAAAAGAAAGTTGGTGTGGGTGTTTTGGCAGATTTCTAATTCATCAACGTATCAACAGGGGGCTACTGCTGCATCGTTTACGGTGTCGGCCGTACCATTGTAAAGCAAACTGCTGAATACATACTCTTTGAAAGCGAAATAGATAAGGGCGTATACTTTCTGTCTATTTTGGTTTCTGAACTTTAATCTAATAATATCTTATCTATAGCATGGGGATACAATCAATGAAAAATAAGCTACTGTTTACGTTTAGTTTACTTGTCTTTTTGGCGTCAACCGCCGTTGCCCAGGAGGAAAGAACAATCGAGGGTACGGTAACGGATGCGGAGGGGAAGTCGCTACCCGGCGTGAATGTCCTGGTTAAAGGGACCAACATAGGTACCGCAACCAATGCGGAAGGCCATTATGAAATAACGATAAGCGAAGAAAACGTGACGCTTATCTTTAGCATGGTGGGTTTCGAGCAACAGGAAATCAATACGCAGGATCGGAGTGAAATCGATGTGGTATTGCAAGAGGGAACGGTCGGCCTGGATGAAGTGACGGTCGTCGGTTACAGTGAGGTGGAGACAGAACACCTCGCTTCCTCGGTTTCAAAAGTAGAAATGGATAACATAGAAACGCGTTCTATCGCTAAACTGCAAGAGGCTTTCAGCGGTACCATACCCGGGGTGACACTCATGCAGGGCAGCAACTTGCCGGGCAGCGTGCCGGGTACTATCTCCATTCGGGGGATCAGTACCCTGCAAAATGCCTCTCCCCTGGTCATTGTGGACGGGATGGAGCAGTCCCTGACGGATATAGATCCCAACCAGATTAAAGATATAACCGTGCTGAAAGATGCCGCTTCGGCGGCCATGTACGGTTCGCGTGGGGCCAACGGAGTCATTATCATTGAAACCAAGCGGGGAGCCGCCGACCGGTTTATGGTTGATGTGCATAGCTGGACCGCCATCGACGATCCGATTAAATTGCCGAATTTCGTCGGATCAGCCAACTATATGCGCCTGAATAACGAAGCTCGTTCCATGCAGGGTCAGTCGGAACAGTATACACAGCAGGAGGTCGACCGGGCCGAGCAGGGCGAGTATACCAACACCGACTGGATGGATACCATTATGGAACGGAAGGCTTATTCTCATAATACGTCCGCCAGCATCTCCGGTGGTGGCGGCGTCGGTACTTTTAACCTGATGCTGGGGTATATCAATGAAAATGGGCTAAACAATTATGAAGGTACACAGAAGTTCAGTGCCCGGTTTAATACGAATATTAACATAGCCGATCAGTTTGAGCTTTTGGCGGACTTTTATGCGCACCGGCTGCAGGTCGATCGCTTGAATGCGAACAGGGACGGTCATGGATTGTACAGGATGGCCTGGGAAATGAATCCTACGCAGGAAGTATTTTATGACTCGGATCTGGACAACCATTATAAATTGCATAACGACCAGAATCCGCTTGCCTCTATTCATCACGGGGGAGCCTATAACGCCTTATATGACAGAAGCACGATTAATCTAAGGCCAAAATATTATATTAATGAGAACCTGCATTTGGCGGGTAATGTATCATATATGGTTAATAAGTCCGCAAATAAGTATGAGCGGGATACCTTTAAGTTTTACGACGGGGATGGCGAGCCCGTTGACGTCTGGCAGAATGCGGTCGGCTCTTCCCAGGGAGTGAGCAGAAGTCAGATAACGGCGCGGGCAATGATTAATTACGAGCAGAATATCCGGAAGGATAAGGATAAGATCTATTTTATCGCCGGTTCGGAGATTATGAATAATACCTATACCGATTACCGTGAAATTTCAAAATCTTCCTTTTTCGGCAAGCTCAACTACTCTTTTGACAACCGTTATCTGCTGGAGGGAACGGCACGGGCCGATGGCAGCAGCAAATTTGCTCCCGGTAAGCGATGGGGTTTCTTTCCCTCCGGGGCTTTTGCCTGGAATATCCACAATGAGAACTTTATGTCGGGCCTGACCGACAGCGGGTTTTTGAACAGGCTGAAAGTTCGTTTTTCCTACGGCATCATCGGAAATGAAGATGTGGATCCGTACCTGTGGCAGGAGGTTGTAAATACCTGGGGATGGACGATGCGTGTCCCCAACCCGGATTTTACCTGGGAGAAACAAAAACAGCAAAATGTCGGGATTGAGCTCACCACCTTCGAAGATAAGCTTGACGTTTCATTTGAAGCCTATAATAAACATTCCTATGACTTAATCTATTCAGACTTTCCGGTCCCCCCGCTGACCGGTTCGTACTACCTGACCTCCTCCGTAAATATAGGAGAAGTTGAAAACAAAGGCTGGGAACTTTCAGCCAGCTGGAGCGACCAGGCCGGTGATTTTTCCTATAGCGTGGGTGGAATGCTTTTTAATAACGAAAACAAAGTATTAAAGGCGGGATACGCAAAGTCGGACACCCTCATCTTTACCGATGATCCCGATATGATCTGGTACAGAGGCATTGCCATCGATAACTACTACGGTTATGAAAGTGACGGGTACTTCCAGAACCAGCAGGAAGTGGATGAAGCCGATGCCAAATTGGCGAATACCATGCCCGGCGATATCCGGTATGTCGATCAAAACGGGGATGGCGTGATCAATAACCAGGATAAAGTGAATCTCGGCGATCCGTTTCCGCACTTCAATTACTCTATTAATTTGGATCTGAATTACAAGCGGTGGGATTTCAGCGCCATAGGCCAGGGGGTCGGCCAACGCACCGGACGGTTAAACGGGCTGGAGGGCTACCCGGTTAAAATGGATGGTTCAACGAACAGTTTGGGCGTCCCGAGAGAGTATTACATGAATAATCGCTGGACCCCCGACAATCGCGACAGCCGTTTTCCGCGGGTCTGGACCGGGTCCTCTCCCAATGATGAGTTAAGTGACGTCTGGCTGAGCGACGCCTCCTTTTTCCGGATCAAGACGCTGGAGTTGGGATATTCTATTCCACAGATTGGCAACAGTATCAGGGATGTTCGCATCTATCTGAATGCCCAGGATGCCTTTACGTTTACGAACTGGGAAGGCCTTGAGCCGGAAAGAGATGGCGGTAATGGGACCTATCCAAGGATGGCCAGCTACAGTATCGGGATCCAGGCAACCATAAATTAGGATGGTGTCGGATAGTATAGCAATACCAAAAATATTAATAGTAAAGCTTATGTCAGTTATGAGAAAGGTAATATATTTCATAGTGTTTATTTCCGTAGGGTTGGTGGGATGTGAGGACTTTTTAGACAAGACGGATCCCACGGCCACGTCTTTTGACGAGTTCTATAATGATGAAGATGATTTGCGCCGGGTGGTGTACAGTAGTTATTATGATGTTTTTACGCATCATTATAATCGGGAGACCCTGTTTTACATGCAGGACGGGAAATCCGACAACGCTTACAGCCGGTTGGAAGGCGACCACCACCAGCGCATAGCCAACGGTGATTTCAACAGCAATACCGAGGCGTTCTCTTATTACTACGAACTGCAGATGAAGCACCTCGGCAGGTTGAATACCTTCATCGCGAACTCGGACGTGCCGTATGTGGAGGATGAGGCTACCCGGACGAAATACGAAAATATTTTAAGGGGACTGCGCATCTGGCATTATTTTAAGCTAACCTTCAGGTGGGGCGATGTGCCGTTTCATCTGGAGCCGGCCGATTTATCGAATGCCACCCAGCCTACGACGCCCAAGGAGGAGATCCTGGAGACCATCTTTCCTCTGGCGATTGAGATTGCGGAAAATTTACCTTCCGAAGAATACACAACCAATAAATACATGTTTAACGAGTATTCCCTGAAGGCACTTACGATGCGCTACGCGCTGTACAACGAGCGCTATCAGATGGCCATTGATCTGGCCCGGGAGATCATGGAGAGCGGAAACTACGAACTGCACCCCAACTACGGCCACCTGTTTCAGTATGAAGCGGATTCTGATAACAATGAATTCATCATACACCAGAACCAGGAAAGCTATAGCGGAAGCACGACCTACTCCTTCAGAGACTTAGGCCCCCATTACAGAACCGGGGACGGGCAGTCGTACCTGGTTCCCCTGAAGTCGCTGGTGGATGCATACTGGACCCTGGACGGCTACCGTATTGAAAACTGTCCCCAGCACACCAAAAGAGAACATGAACTGGACCCGAATTTGCACCGGGACCCCCGTTATGAGGCCAGCATTATGGGACACGGTGATCTGTTCTATGAAGATACCATTGATATCTATAATGAGAACAGCCCCATGTATCATGAAAACGAGCGGGCCAGTGAATCCGGCTACTGGTTCAGAAAGTTTGTCTCAGAAGCTGATGCCTTTAGCAGCGGAAACTTTGAATTTGGCTTGCTGAGGTATGCCGAGGTATTGCTGACGTATGCAGAGGCGAAGATCATGATAGATGAGATAGATGCTTCGGTCAAGGATGCCATTAACCAGGTCAGGGAGCGGGCCGGCTTGGATATGTCCCAGGCAGACGTAACCCTGCCGCGCTACAGCGCTTACACCCGGGATCAGTGGATTGACCTGATAAGAAACGAGCGCAGGATTGAGTTTGCGGCGGAAGGGCTTCGCTATGCGGATATCAAGCGGTGGAGAACAGCAGAAGAGGTGTTGAATGAACCCGCGTTGGGACACACCAGGGAAGTAAACGGGGAATTACAGTCGCTTCACATTGAAGACCGCTCGTTTGAAGATCACAATTACCTGTGGCCTTTCCATGAAAACAGTTTGAAGGTAGAGCCGGGATTGGAACAGAACCCCGGGTATTAATTAATCGGCCACTCCGGCCAACACGGCGCCGGATGCAAAAGGAACAAATTAGCCGAATTGGGTGGAAAAAGCTGAAAAATAAACCAACCAACATAAGACTATCGCTACCCTCAGGCAAGTAACAAATGCGAGTTAAGGCTGCAGGGGACGCACTTGTACATCGGTGTAGTGGAAGTTTTGGGAGCATTCCAGGATATGCACGGCCGATCGTGCCAGCTCATCGGGTTTCAGTTTATTCTTCTCCGAATCCGAAAAGCCGGTATCCACCGAGCCGGGTGACAGGCAGGTCACCTTGATCCCAAAATCGCGCAATTCCTGGTGCAGCGAGCGCGAGATGCCCACGACCGCGTGCTTGGTCGCCGAATAGCAGCTCATGCCCGCAATGCCGTTGGTCCCCGCGCCGGATGAAATGTTGATAATATGTCCCTCTTGTCGAGTTTTCATCGGTGGAATCACCAGCCGGCTCACATAAAAAATGCCATGTACGTTCAGATCAAAAAGATAACGCCATTTTTCCGACGGCATCTCATCCAGGTCCCCTTTATAGCCCACGCCGGCATTGTTAATCAAAATGGAGATGTGTTCTCCCAATGCATCCGTTGTCTGCTGGTAAGCCTGTTGTACGGCGTTTTGCTGAGTGAGATCGGCTTTTATATAAGAAAAGTTCTTATGGCTGAAATTTTCGGGTTCCGAGCGGCTCCATCCGGCTACGGTAGCGCCTTTGTCCAGCAGCGCCCGGGTGATAGAGCGACCGATACCCCGGCTGGCTCCTGTTACAATAGCGGCTTTGTTTTTTAAATCCATGAATAATAGCTTTTTCTTGAGATTATTGATCTCTATAACTTGAATTGAGCACAAAACGTTTGATTGATCTTGTCGGCAAGGTGCGGACCGTGGACGGCCAGCTATGTAATATTTGTAGTCATCGTGGGTGACGAGCTCGACAATCCGTCCCCAAAAGAGGATACCGTGATTGGAGTAGCTCCACTGGCTGGCGGGTTTGAAAAGATTTTGTGGCACCTAAATCAGTCTGCCCCAGCATGGTCCTCCCCGGCTTGCGCGGCCTCCCATCCTATGATGGCCGTCTTGCGGGTGCTGCCCCAGCGATATTCCCCGATGCCTCCCGCTTTCCTGATTACCCGGTGACAGGGAATCAGGTAGGCGATCGGGTTGTTAGCCAAGGCCGTGCCTACGGCGCGGGAAGCTTTGGGGTTCTCGATTGCTTGTGCCACATCGGAGTACGTAACCAGCTGGCCGACCGGAATTTTCAGCAGGGCTTCCCATACTTTCAACTGGAATTCAGTTCCACGAATGTGGAGTTTGATTTCATCCGGGTCCTGCCAGCCGCTTCCGAACCTGTTATCCAGGTTTCGTATGTGTTTGTCTTTGCCTTCGGTGATGCGGGCCTTCGGCCAGCGTTTCTTCAATATCCGTATGCTTTCATCCCGCTCTTTCACAAAACTCAGATTGCTAATCCCCTTGCCCGTAGAGGCGATCAGGATATCGCCAAAGGGACTTTTACTGAAATGGTAGCGGATGTCAAGCGACTGGCCCCGGCTCTTAAATTCTCCGGGCGTCATTCCTTCGATATTGACAAACAGGTCGTGAAGGCGGCTGCTGCTGGAGAGCCCGGTGCGAAAAGTTGCTTCTTCGATAGTCTGGTTCTTTTTTAACAGCTTTTTGGCGCGATTCAGACTAATGTATTGCAGGAATTCTTTAGGGGTTACCCCCGCCCACTTCTTAAATATCCGGTGGAAATGATAGGGACTGAGGTGGACGGCTCCGGCAATATCTTCCAATTGAGGCTGCTCGCTAGAATGGTGTTTGATGTACGTGATGGCTTCGGCCACCCGCTGGTAGTCTGTCATCGTTTGGTCTGTCATTTATGTGTGTTTCAAACATAGCAGGAATAAACGCCAGAAAAAATCCGATTCTTGCGAATAATTTCTGATATTCTATTTCTGTAACGCCAGGTTCTCTAAAGAGAATATTTCGGGTTATACTTTAGAAAACTTCCTGTCGGCAGATTTCGGTTTTTCTCTTCAAACAACCGTTGAATATAGACGATCTGTCCAAAGTGGGTGATAGAGGTCGTGCTGCGGGAGCCCCCAGGCGTGTCCCCTGCCAGGGCCTCATGCATGCAAGAGGTTTTACTCGTCAGCAGTGAAGGCGGACCATAAGATGCCTGCCCGACTGCCCCTTAACTTCAGTTTTGCTTCAAAATCATTTTGTACCTTTTGACGTATGAAACTGCTTATTATCGAAGATAATGAAGATTTGCTGCAGAATATCCGTACCTACCTGAAGCGGGAGGGCTATATCTGCGAGTTCGCCCGGGATTACAGGGTGGCCTTCGATAAGGTGATGTCGTATACGTATGACGTGGTGCTCATTGATATTATGATTCCCGGCGGGTCGGGGCTGCAGGTTTTGCGTGAGCTTAAATCGGTCAATCCCCAAACCGGAACCATCATCATTTCCGCAAAAAATGCCCTTGATGACAAAGTGAAGGGACTCGAACTGGGGGCCGACGACTACATTACCAAGCCGTTCCAGCTGCCGGAGCTGCATGCGCGCATTAAAGCCGTTAACCGCCGTAACCAGCGCGATGGCCGGGAGATCATCAACGTCAATGAAATTGCGATCAATACGGATACGATGGAGGTGACCGTCAATGGCACTGCCGTCGACCTGACCCCCAAGGAATATGACCTGATCCTCTATTTCGCTTCCAATAAAAATCATGTGCTCTCCAAGCAAACCATCGCCGAACACTTGTGGGGCGATTACGTGGATCACCTTACGAATCTGGATTTCGTCTACCAGCATATCAAGAACCTGCGCAAAAAACTGGAAAAAGCCGGGGCCCAAAATTATATCGAAAGTGTGTACGGAATTGGCTATAAGTTCAAAGTGAACAACCGCCCGTGAAACTCATTAACAAATTCATATTAATTTACCTTGTCGTCACGGTCATTGTGCTGGGTATAGGGGGGTATATATCCTTTTTCGTTATCAAGGGGGAGCTGGACAATGAGCTGAAGTGGCGCTTTATGGACCGGATTGACCGGGTGACGTACCTGCTGGAGAAAGGAAAGGATTTTAAGTCTGAAAAACTGAAAGGGTCGGGCGATCGCAACCTCATAATCCAGCAACTCCCCCAAAAAGTAGCCCCGGAAACCGTTATCAAAGATACCATGGTCTGGCACGACCGCCTGCAACAGATGGAACCCAACCTGAAAGTCTCGGCCTACCGGACCGTGGAAGACACTTCTTATTTTATTTCCACCTACGGGGCCCTGGTTGAGACTGACGATATCACGGAAGCGGTGATACAGATCTTGCTGTGGATTTTAGGACTGCAGGTCATCGGGGCGATCGGGGTTGGATTTATCGTCTCCGGGCGGCTGTTTAAACCCTTTCGCGAGACCCTGGCCCGTATCAAGCGGTTTAATATCCAGGATAGGGAACCTATTCTGGCGAAAGAGACCAGCGTCGAAGAGTTTAATGATTTGAACCGGTTTGTGGAAGAAATGACCCGCAAGGCCGTCAAGGACTATAAGAACTTAAAAGAATTTGCCGAAAATGCGTCACATGAACTGCAAACCCCTCTTTCTATTACCAAAGGAAAGCTGGAGCTGCTCACCGAGACGGATCTTACGCCCGAACAGTATCAATATGTGGAAGCAAGTCAGCGCTCGATCAAGAAACTGTCGCGGCTCAGCGAGTCGCTTGCACTGCTGACCAAGATTGAAAATCACGAATTTACAAACAAGGATAAGGTGAATGTTACGAACCTCATCCGGGAGAGCACGCAGGCCTTTGAGGAGTTTATCAAATTAAACGGCCTGCAAGTGGAAACGGACCTTGAAGAGGAGGTTTTCCTGCAGATCCACCCGGTATTGGCCGATATCATGTGGACCAATCTTTTTCAAAACGCTATCAAGCACAATATTGAGAATGGCCGTATCCGCATTACGCTGGCGAATGACCGCCTGGAGATATCCAATACCGGCAAGCCGCTTGATATGGATACCAATGTGCTTTTCAAGCGTTTTAAAAAGGCTGATCACGGCGTAGACTCCATCGGCCTTGGTCTCTCGATCATCGAACAAATTGTAGATCAGAATAACTACGCGATCTCTTATGACTATGAAGATGGCTGGCATACCATAAACGTGAGATTTCATCCGGAGTCTGTATAATCCGGAATCAATAAAAAAGCGTTTCCCCGCAGTTTCAAAATGGGTCCCATGTATTCGACTATGCCGGCAATCTCCTCTCCTTCATCCCGGGCGAAATTCAGCTGCTTCAGTACCGCCTGGTCGTTTACTGTTCGGCCCTGCAGCCCAGTTGTTCCTGTAACGTGGCCTCCGGCGTTGTTTCAGCCTGTATTTGAAGCGAAGCAGGGTGCGCTCAGCAAAGTCGAAAGACTATTTTGTAAATATTTGTTAGAAGTGATTAAAAACATCAATAATTCAGATTTCCTTCAGCTTTCATACAATCTTACCACAAGTTCGATTGTTACGTTAAACACAAACAGAAAAGGAAACTATATTGGTTGAATGAAAAAGTTATTATTATCACTTGTCTTCACCTTATTGATAACTTCTTTTGCCATCGGACAGGCCGGAGAGGGTGTCATTACCGGTGAGGTTCTGGACAATCAGGACGATCCCGTACCTTCCGCTTCGGTATCGGTGTATGATTCCACCGAATCGGAGGTGGTAACAGGAGCTCCCACCGATTCCGACGGAACCTTTAGGATTGATATAGATCCGGGCCGGTATGTCTTGAAAATCACTTTTCTGTCCCTTTCTCCCCACACGCAGCCGGTAGAAGTCGATGCCGGTGAAACCGTGGATATCGGTCAGGTAACGCTGACTCCTACCTCCCAGGAAATGGAGGAAGTGGTCGTCCGCGGTGAAAGTTCACAAATGGAGATGAGCTTCGACCGGCGCGTTTTTAATGTGGGCCAGGATATCACCAGCCTGGGCGGCTCGGCCGTAAACGTGCTTGATAACGTGCCTTCTATTGCTACGGATATTGAAGGAAATATCAGCCTTCGGGGGAATGAGTCGGTCCGTGTTCTTATCAACGGCAAACCGTCAAGTATGGTAAGCAGCAGCAATGTGGATGCCCTGAGAAGTATTCCGGCTTCCATGATTAAAGAAGTAGAAATTATTACCAATCCCTCCTCTAAATATGCTGCCGAAGGTTCAGCCGGCATTATAAATATTATCCTTACGGATGATCGGGAGCTTGGACTGAACGGGAGCGCGAGTATAGGAACTGGTTATCCCGAAGAATATGAAGGCTCAATTAACCTTAATTATCGAATGCCTCGTGTAAACTGGTTTGCTGACGTGGGAGTTGATTACCGCTCCGAACCGGAATCCGGCAGTTCTTTCCAGCGATTTTCGGGACCCGATACAGAGTATATGTATCGAGAAGAGACGGATGCCCATGAATCGGAAGTTGACGGAGACTTCCGTTTTGGGGCCGATTTTTATCTTTCCGATGATGAGATCTTAACCGCCAGCACCTATATCAGTCTCGAGCAGGAGGTAAACGAAGAAGATATGATTTATACCGACTGGGAGTATACCGACTGGGAGTATAGCGGGGATAACTTCGGGGGAAATCCAATGGATTATATAAGTGCCTCGCCCGAAGAGGTTACCAACCGGGATACCGAGGAGACGGAAAACGAAAGTAATTTTGATTTTAATCTAGATTATGAGAATGAGTTCGACGGTGATGAACATAAATTCGAGGCCGACGCAAGTTTTGATATCAGCCGGGAGAATGCTGATACGGATATTGACGAAGTGGTGCAGCAGGGATTGGCCGATCCGCTGCAGCAGCGGGCCGAAGATACCGAAGAAGAGATGGATCTGCGATTCGATGCCGAGTATGTGCGTCCCCTGGGTGAAAACGGCAAGCTGGAAACCGGTCTTCGCAGCGATACCGAATGGATGGACACGGGCTATAAGGCGGAAACGCTTGTCGACGGTACATGGGTGGAAGAGCCGGCCTACACGCAAAACTTTCTCTACCGGGAAAATGTGAATGCGGCCTTTCTCATTCTGGGTGGCGAGTTCGGCGACTTTTCCGGGCAGGTTGGCGTGCGTGCGGAAAACACGAATATCCGCACTGAAATTAAAGAAACGGGCGATGTAAATGAGCAAAACTATATCGGCCTGTTTCCCAGCGTCTTTTTGAACTACTCATTTAATGAGCAGCAGTCGGTACAGCTGAGCTACAGCCGGAGGTTGCGCCGACCGTGGTCCCGCTCGTTACTGCCGGGCATCGATTTTGATGATAACAGGAGTCAGTATATCGGCAATCCCGATTTGACCCCTGAATACAGTAATTCCTACGAAGCAGGGTACCTGCAATACTGGGGAAGCGGCTCGCTGCTGACCAGCTTTTACTACCGCTATCGCACCGACGTAATTGAACGTATCAATGAGCAGAGAGACGGCGTGCAGTTCCGGTTTCCGATCAACTTTGCGAGTGAAGAAGCGTGGGGCATTGAGTTTTCGGCTGACCAGGAGATCGGTGATATCTTTACCCTGACCGGCAGTGCCAATCTGTTCCAGTCGAATACGGAAGGTACGTACGAAGAGCGGGTGTTCAGCAGCGAATCGGATAATTTTCAGGCCCGCATGCGACTCCGGTGGGAGATTGTTGATGGCTTGAATTACCAGGCTTCCATGCGGTATCGCGGCCCGAGCAGTACGCCGCAGGGAAGCCGGGACGGCATGACGATGACCGATACCGGAATCTCTTACGATCTGTTTGAAGAAAAAGCCAAAATTGTCTTCAATGTGCGTGATGTGTTTGATGCCCAGAACTTCAGCCATACGGTTAATACGGATGGAAATCCCAATACCGATTACTACACGCAGCGGGAATTCAGTTGGTCTACGCGTTCATATTCCCTGAACTTCCAGTACTTCTTCGGAAGTCAGCGGAACCGGTGAGGACGTTGAGAAGCCATAGCTTCTGAAAGCATCAGGGGTAATATAGTTTGCAACCCGTATAAATCGACATAACTTTATCTCTACTATAAGGTACAACAATACATCCTGCCTCTTGGTGATAAATCCGGGATAATTTTTCCGGCTCCCGGTTAATGCGATTCCCGCTGCACGGTGCTTCCGGAACCACCGGCCAAAAAATCCATATCGGCTCCCAGGTGTGCCTGCTGCACGTGGTCGATGTAGAGCCGAACGTAGCCCCGGTCGTAGTCGTGGGGGGGCGGGGTCCACTGGGCCCTCCTTCGCTGCAGTTCCTCTTCGGACACGTCAAGGTGCAGGCGCTTGTTTTCCACGTCGACCTCGATCATATCCCCGTTTTCCACCAGCGCCAGAGGGCCGCCGGCATACGACTCCGGGGACACATGCAGGAAGGCCGTGCCGTAGGCGGTGCCGCTCATGCGTCCGTCGGAGATCCGCACCATATCGTCGACCCCCTGCCGGAGGATCTTCTTCGGCAGTGTCATATTACCCACCTCGGCCATCCCGGGATAGCCTTTGGGTCCCACATACTTCAGGACCAGTACAGAGTCCGGGGTCACCTCCAGGTCGGGATCATCGACCCGGGCGTGGTAATCCTCAATCGTTTCAAAAACCACGGCGGGTCCCCGGTGCCGGAGAAGCCCGGGGGAGGCCGCGGAAGTTTTGATGACGGCCCCGTCGGGACAAAGATTGCCGCGTACCACCGTGGTGCCGGCCTCCTGCTGGAAGGGATCCTCAACCGAGGCGATGACATCGCGGTCGTAACAGGGGGCGTCCCGGTTATTTGCTACCAGGGTTTGGCCATTGGCCGTTATCGGCTCTTCGCTTAGGTGATCCTGCAGCTCGCAGATAACGGCCGGCAGCCCGCCCGCATAGTAAAAATCTTCCATATGATGTTCGCCTGACGGCTTCAGGTTTACCAGCAGCGGCACCTGGCTGCCATGGGTATCAAAGTCCTCCAGCTCCAGGGCCACCCCGACGCGGCGGGCAATGGCCGTCAGGTGCACGATGAAATTGGTAGAGCCTCCAATGGCGGCGTTGACCTTGATTGCATTCAGGAAAGCCTCGCGGCTGAGGATCTTCGAGAGGGTAAGGTCTTCCTCCACCATCTCCACCATTCTCCGGCCGGAGCGGTGGGCCAGGACCTTGCGGCGGGCGTCGACGGCGGGAATGGCCGCGTTGCCCGGCAGGCTGATTCCCAGCGACTCTGCCATGGAGGCCATCGTGGAGGCGGTTCCCATGACCGCGCAGTGCCCGGCGCTGCGGCACATCGCTCCTTCGGCCTCCCTGAACGCATCCGTGCTCAGATCGCCCACTTTATGCTCGGCGGCAAACCGCCACACGTCGGTGGTGCCGATATCCTCCCCCCGGAATTTCCCCGTGAGCATGGGTCCCCCGGAGACCACGATCGCCGGAATATCCACGCTGCAGGCTCCCATCACCAGCGCGGGGGTGGTCTTGTCGCACCCGCACATCAGCACCACCCCGTCCAGGGGATTGGCCCGAATCGATTCTTCTACATCCATGCTGGCCAGGTTCCGGAACAGCATGGCGGTGGGACGAATGAGCGTCTCGCCCAGGGACATGACGGGGAATTCCAGGGGAAGTCCGCCGGCCTCCCAGACCCCCCGCTTGACCGCATCGCTCAGTTCGCGAAGGTGGGCGTTACAGGGAGTCAGCTCGGAGAAGGTATTGCAGATGCCGATAACCGGCTTGCCCTCAAACTCGTCGGGCGGAAAACCCTGGTTTTTCATCCAGGCCCGGTAAATGAATCCGTCTTTTCCGCTTTTGCCAAACCAGTCGCTGCTTCTGAGTTTTTTGTCTGTGGACATAGCATCTTCTGTTTTACTATTATGTGTATGTGTGTAGTGTAAACCTCATGCAATACATCAGGAGACACCATCTCGTCTCTTTGAGGGACCCATCTTTACTCAACGTCAGGCATACCCAATCCTGAAGGATTAGTGCTCAAGTTACGCAGCGTAGTCACCAAAAACCACAATGGGTTCCGCTGCGTAAGTTTTGTCTCTTTTGCGCGCAGCTGGTGATAGCCTGCGGGGGACATTAGACAATATGCCTATCATCCCCCGAACCGGGCGGCGGGACTGCCTCCAAAGGGGACGCTCGCTTTAAAGAGCGAGCCCGACAGCGGCCACCGCTGGATCTCTTCCTCTGACATATGCTCACGGGCGGTGGTAATATAAAGCTCGCGAAAGCTCGCCCCGCCAAAGGTGCAGGAGGTGACCTGGGGAACCGGGAGGTGGACTTCAAACAGGGTTTCGCCGCTGACGGGATCTATCCTGATTACTTTGTATCCGTCGTAGAGGGCTATCCACAGCGCTCCCTCCCGGTCGATGGTCATCCCGTCCGGGTAGCCCTCCCCTTCGTCCACCGTTCTCAGGATCTCCGGGCTGGCGACGGTTCCCGACTCCTGATCATAGGCAAAGGCCATAACCTGCCGGGTGGGCGTATCAATAAAGAAAAACCGGTCCTCGTCCCAGGCCATCCCGTTGGAGATGGTCACCCCGCGTAGCCTGACCGCCACCTCCAGGCCCCGGTTCAGGCAGTAGAGGCTTCCCGCTCCCTCTTCCAGCTCATACGACATGGTTCCCGCCCAAAATCGGCCCGACGGGTCGCATTTTCCGTCGTTGAACCGGTTGCCGGGCCGGTCCGCTTCGGGATCCGCGATGGGCGTGATCTTCCGTTCCGCCGGGTCGTAAAAGGCAAAGCCCGATTGCAGGGCCACCACCAGGCCCCCTTCCCGGCGGAGCCCGACCGCCCCGAGGTGCTCCCCCAGATCATGGGCCTTGTTGCGGTTGGTTACAGGGTCGTAGACGAACAGGGTGCCCGAGAGGATATCGACCCAGTACAGCCGCCCCTCCCGCTCGTCCCACACGGGACCCTCGCCCAGGGTGGCATCGTGTTGGTATTCCATTGAAGCTTCCATCTTCTGCATGCTAACTCCCATAGTCAATCTTTTTTGCTTTCCGCTATTATAATGCCCACCCCCCCGTCAATGCGAATCGGCTGGCCGTTCATAACATTAATTATAACTACCCCCTTAAGTTTTACCAAATAACACGGCAAATTTTTTAGCCCTTATGACCGCCGGTCCAGTCGGTGTGAAAGAAGGTCCCCCCCGGCCGGTCCAGTCGTTCATACCGGTGCGCTCCGAAATAATCGCGCTGCGCCTGGATGAGATTCGCCGGCAGCCGCTTTGTGCTCAGATTGTCGTAATGGGAAAGTGCCGCCGTGGTTGCGGGTACCGGTATACCCCTCTCCACGCCGAAACGAGCAGTTGAGCGCCACCCTCCCTGAACGGCATTCAGTATCTCCCTGAAAGCGGGAGCCAGCAGCAGGTGAGGCAAATCCGGATTTTCTCGAAACGATGTGGCGATCGGCTGCAACAATGCCGATCGTATGATACACCCGCCGCTCCAGGTCCGGGCGACCTCGCTGAACGGTATGTCCCAGTCAAACTCCTCATTGGCAGTTTTCAAGAGCCAAAACCCCTCCGCAAAAGCTACCAGCTGTCCCCCCAGCAGCGCTTCCCGCAGCGAGGTAGTACTGATCGCATTTGGTTCCCCTCCAGCCTCAAATCGTAAAGTGTCGGAAGCCTGCCGGCGTAAATCTTTGAAACTGGAGATGCTTCGTGCAAAAACCGATTCCGTAATCAGCGGCAGCGGGACGCCCAGTTCCAGGGCCGTAAGGGCGGTCCACCGCCCCGTCCCCTTCTGGCCCGCCCTGTCGAGGATGTGATCGAGAACAAGGCTGCCGCTTTCATCTTCAGTGTTAAAAATGCGGGTGGTAATTTCCAGCAGGTAGCTGTTTAATAACCCGCTGTCCCAGGACTCAAAGGTATGGGCGATGGCCTGGTTTTCCATGTTCAACCCGTTGCGCATCAGCTGGTAACATTCGGCGATAAGCTGCATGATTGCGTATTCAATGCCGTTATGGACCATCTTTACAAAATGCCCCGCGCTTTGGGGGCCCATCCACGCGCAGCAGGAACCTCCTTCAGGTGATGGAGCCGCGATGGACTCCAGGAGCGGTTGCACGGGCGGCCAGGCTTCTGCATTCCCGCCCGGCATCAGCGAGGGACCGTGGCGCGCGCCTTCTTCCCCGCCGGATACCCCCATACCTATGTAGCGGAGATGTCGCTGGGAAAGCGTTTCGAGGCGCCGGTTGGTATCGCTGTAATGCGTATTGCCCCCGTCAATCAGGATATCCTCTTCATCGAGGAGGGGGGTGAGCTGATCGATGACCGCATCTACCGGGGGACCGGCTTTCACCATGAGCAGTATTTTGCGCGGCCTTTCCAGCGAAGCTACAAATGATTCTACCTCGTTAAAGGTCCGGATGGGGGTTCCTGCGGCTTCACCGGATGAAAAAGCAGCTATAAGGTCCTCTTCGCCCGGAAGATTGCGGTTGTAGACCGACACCCCGAACTCGTGATCGTTAAAATTAAGGGCCAGGTTACGTCCCATCACCCCCAGCCCGTAAATGCCGATATCCGCTTTTTTCATGAATCGGTATTGTTAATTAACGTTTTGTGCGGATACCTGACCTGACGGCATGCTAACGGGAGGCAACTCCTGTCAGTGTCCCTGCAAAACCAATGGTTACAGGTTTTATGGACACGGAAGGCCCATTTGGAAACCAGCCGCACAACGAGTAGGTTAATAATAAACAGGATTTTAAACATGTTACTCTTTCTGTTAGCAACCGAATCGACAGCAAAGATGCAAAACTTTGAATGAGCTTGCAAGAGGATGTTAACGTCCGGCAGGCCGCAGGAAATATTCAGCTTGTACGCTGGCATATGACTTTGTGTTTTGTCAGAAAGAGGTCAGGTTCTTGGCGCTTCCAAGTGGTTTTCTGGTAAAAAGAAATCATGCCGCTCAGCCCTCTTCTTTTGGTTGAAGCTGCCCGAGGATAGCCGATACGATCTCTTCCGGCGGCGGTTCAATGGAAACGGTGATGGCTTCGGAAGGTTCTTCCAGGGCTTCAAACTGGGATTCCAGCAATTTTTCAGGCATAAAATGACCTGTCCGGTCCGCCATTCGTTCCGCAATTAGCGGGATGGGTCCTTTTAAATAAATAAATTGGGCATTCTGTCTGGAGCAAAGAAGATCCCGATATTTTTTTTTGAGCGCCGAACACGCCAGGACGGCTCCGCCCGAGATATGCCACTCGGCTATTTTCCGGGCCAGCGTCTCGAGCCAGGGACGACGGTCCCGGTCGTTAAGCGGCCGGCCCGATTCCATTTTCTTTATATTGTCCTGCGGATGAAAGTTATCCCCGTCATGAAAAGGGACACCCAGCCGCCGCGCCAGTTTTTGTCCCACTACCGTTTTGCCGGAGCCCGAAACGCCCATTACAATATAGATCATGGATCAATTGGTTAGCTGTTTTCCAGGTGTTTCCAGTTATTGTGATCATCAAAGAGTTGATTGTTCACCACCTTTAAAATGCTGCACGAGTTGGCAATTCCCCCGCAGTATGAGGGTTCCTGAGCGATGGTGAGCCCGTCCGTCCGGGGCAACAGATAGTCGAAAACCGGGCTTTGATGGTCGATTACGGCCTTGATTTCGGTCTCCGAGTAAGGTTTGAAGGTGCCCGGGTAAAAGACATTGCCTTTGCCGTGGATGAAATAATCGAGATCGATATCCAGGAAGATATTGTGATCGTCACGTCCGGTCAAAAATTCTTCAAACCGTTTGTATGTTCTGAATTCGAAAATCTGATGGCTGTTGTCCTCCCGGTCCGTGAACGTGTCACGCAGGGGACCCGCTGCATTTTTAAGCAGGACGATATCCCCGATCAGGTTCAGCCAGGCTGCAGAGAGGATATGTCCATCGTTGGTGTGAGCAAACTGCGCCCACACATAGTTTGCGGTATCCGACAGGTTCGAGGGGTCGAGCTTCTCAAGCTGCCTCTTATGGTGATCCTCCGGCGGAGCCAGATCCCGGTGCCAGTCAATCGTAACCAGGGTGGGCGCGGGCTGGCGGAGCCAGCTGCGCTGCTGCAGCGCTCGTTTCCATTTCATCCAGAAAACAAAGGCAAAACGATGCTCCATCATAATGGCCTTCTCGATTACGCGATTATATCCCCCGGGATGCGCTACAACTTCCCGGAATGTGCCCGGCGGATCGCATTTGGATGGTTCGCTATTACGGTACATGGGCGCCTATTGGTTGTAACTGGTAACTGACTTACGGTTAACCCTGTCTGTCGGGCGTAGTTAGATACGGGTAAAGCTCCTATAAGTTAGGAGAAACAGGGAGAATCTCAACCGAAAGATTACCGGGGCTGCCACCATCGGCTTGTGATTTCCGTTATGTGCGGGCACCGCACCGGCTTGAGCTCTTTCCGAATAATGTTACGTATACATACAATGTAAATAAAGCAGGGATGTAATATCTCCCCGTAAACTAATCATCAATACCTAACACAAAAGAACGCACTTAATATCTTATTATGAAAACACAGAAATCTCTTAGTCAAAATTACATCCAAAAATTCATGCTTCTGGTTATACCTTTGGCGCTGGTATTGGGAACCATGGCCGGCTGCGAAGGTCCCCAGGGCCCCGAGGGAGTACAGGGAACACAGGGGCCGCAGGGACCGGCAGGATCGGTGGGACCGGCCGGTGAGGATGGCAGTGTCATTCATGCAGATGCCGGAACTCCTTCAGCCGAGGTCGGGGAAAACGGAGATTACTACTTGAATAAGGACACCGGTGAACTCTATGGACCCAAGGGCGATGACGGATGGGGGACCCCGATAAGTCTGAAAGGACCGGCCGGTGAGAACGGACAAGATGGAGCCGATGGACAGGACGGCGCTGACGGGAAAGACGGGCAGGACGGGCAGGACGGCGAGGACGGGCAGGACGGTGAGGACGGCAGCCAAATATATGCCGGGACCGGCTCGCCGGGGGCTTCACTGGGTGCGACCGGTGACTATTATCTCGATAAAGCTGACTATGAACTTTATGGACCCAAATCTGGCAGTGGCTGGGGGACGCCGATCAGCCTGAAAGGGACGGCCAATGTGATATACTCTTCCTGGACTACCCTCGATTCTGCTGTACGTGACACAACCATTGACGGAAGTAAATTAAAGGTGGGTGATATCAATGCTCCTCAGCTTTCGCAGGAAATCCTGGATCAGGGCGTGGTCAATGTCTATATGAGATTCTTTGATAGTGTATACCCGCTTCCCTATACAGGGTATGCCGGCGGTGCGGCGAATGTCATGGACTTTCTCCCCCGCCTGAACAGGCTGTTGATAACCCGTTTTACGATGGACAACAGTGGCAGCACCGGTTTCAACAGTTCGATTGAATTCAGGTACGTCATTATTCCCGGAGGAGTAGCGGCTAAAAACAAGCTGTCAAAAGATCAATTGCAGAAAATGTCGTACCAGCAGATCCAAAAGCTGTTTTGATTAGAGGCAAGAGCAGACTCAGTCTTCAGTTAGTAAAAGCAGGCCCCGTTCAGGAAACGGGGCCTGTTCTGTTTGGGAAAGCACCAGTTAAAATTCACAAAGAAACTGTTTTGTCTTATCTTGCTGCAAACCGAAGTAAAATATGAATACTGTGATTGACTCCTACAAATTAGGCTCCATCAGTGTCGAGATAAACGAGACCGACCATCCCAACAAGCTGAAGGTGGTATGCAATGACGGCAATTACCGCTCGGAATTTACCGTCCGGAAATACGAATATGAAAATTACAAGCGGCATATGAATCAGCGCATCAAGAATGCTTATAACGAACAGTATGAGGAGGAATAAGGCCTTGTCTCTTTCAATTTCTTCCCTCTCATAACCAAGAATACAAACGGGGTGCCCCTAACAAAAGAGGACCGGGAAGGAGATAGAAAAGTTCTATTTAGTATTATTGGATTCCTATTGCTGGCGGCGGAATTCGAGGTGGTCCATCTGTTTTCAGCCCATTCGGCCGTAGATTTCCCGTCCGATCACTTCAGCCGGGTAGGAAAGAGCAACGAGCAGTCGGTAAGTAATTGACCGAACACGCAGCTGTTTTGCACTGATTGCCATTCCACGCGGGACTGGAGTATGTTTCAGAAGGTGCCTGTCCGGCCCATCTCCATCAGTCGCTCCACCCGCTCCTCGGTCTCGGGGTGCGTGGAAAAGAGACTCATCAGGCGCTTGCCGCTGAAGGGATTCACCGGAAACATGTGGGAGGTGGATCGCATAGCCGATTCGGAAACATTCATCGGTATCTGTTTTGCCGCTTTTTGGATGCGCTGTAGCGCGGAGGCCAGCTGTTGCGGCTTGCCGGAAATCCGGGCTCCCTCGCGGTCAGCCTCATATTCGCGGGTACGGCTGATAGCCGCCTTCAGCAACATGGCGGCGAGAGGGGCTGTGATCAGCACGATAATGGTTACCAGGGGATTTCCCCGGTCCCGGTCACCCATCGGGATAAAATAAGCGAACTGGGCCAGCATGCTCAGGGCGCTGACAACCGTGGCGACAACGGTCGAGGTAAGGATGTCGCGATTTTTAATATGGGCCAGCTCATGGGCCGCCACTCCGCGCAGTTCATCCTCATTCAGCGTTTGCAGGATGCCCTGGGTAAAAGCCACGGCCGAATGCTCGGGATTTCGTCCCGTCGCAAACGCATTGGGCTGCTGCTGCGGTATGATATACAGCGCAGGCATCGGGAGATCTGCATTTTGAGTCAACTCTTCCATCATCCGGTATAGCCCCGGATGCGATTGCCGGTCTACGGGCTGTGCATCGTACATCTTAAGCACCATTTTATCGGACTTCCAGTAGCTGAAGAAATTCATGGCCGTGGCCACTACAAATGCTATAACCATCCCCGAGGTACCGGCCACCAGGTAGCCCACAAACATGACCAACACCGCAACCAGCGTCATCAGGAATACCGTACGCAAACCATTACTGTTCATCATCGAATTTCATTAACTTGTTATTTGTTATATCACTACTAATTTTAGTTATATAACCCTACATTTGGCAGTGAGTGGCAGGCTCGGGCCCGCACGTGACTAATGTCACAGGATGTTACCTAAAGCGCATTCGTACATACTATATATTTCTAAATAATGAGTACTCATACTGCCATAAACAGGCTTAATATAATTTTCATTCTTTGAATGTAAGAGAGATAACAATTATAGTTTAAATACCGTTGCTGTTTCTCTTTCTCTTCTACAAAAAACCTGTGCAATACACTCCTGAGAGCTCGCGCTGCGGTCAGACGTTTTAGTCACTGATCGGATGACAAAGTCAGCCATTCGACAAATTTTTCAAAGCTTTTTTATAAAACGCAGTCATTTGAGGTTAAGTATTTACTAAATGATATGAAAACACAGATTAAAAAACTTGAACGCCAGGCCCGGAAGCTCGAGCTTGGCGCCGGCGATCGGACGAAACTTATAGATAGCGCCAAGGCCTACAGTGAGCGTTTCCTGGAGGATCTTCCCGAACAACCAGCCCATGTGGAGGCTGAGAACAGAGGTCGGGGCGTGTACAAGCTGCCCTTTAGCGAAGACTCCAGGCCATTTCCGCAGCTGCTTGAGTTGCTGGACTCCGAGGTGGACCGGCCGGGACTTAATCCCGCTTCGGGGCGACATGCCGGCTATATACCCGGCGGCGGCGTGTATCCCTCTGCTGTGGCCGATTTTCTGGCGGCCGTTACCAACCGGTATGCGGGGATGTTTTTTACCTCGCCCGGGGCGGTACGGATTGAAAATATGTGCATCCGGTGGATATGCGATCTGATCGGCTATCCCGGGAACGCGGCCGGAAACCTCACCTCCGGTGGTTCCATTGCCAACCTGATCGGCATGGTAGCGGCGCGCGATGATTCCGGTATCAGGTCCCGGGATTTCGAAAGGGCCGTCATCTATACCACGCACCAGGTGCATCACTGCGTTATCAAAGCAATTAAATTTGCGGGACTCCGGGAAGCCGCCATTCGTGAGGTTGAGATGGACGATCGCTACCGGATGAAAGCCCAGTCGCTGAAGGATCATATTGAAGCGGATAAGCGGGAGGGACGCATTCCTCTGATGATTTTTGCTTCGGCCGGTACCACGGACCTCGGAGCGGTGGACCCGCTGGATGATATTGCCGATATTGCCGAGAAGCATGCCCTCTGGTTTCACGTGGATGCAGCCTACGGCGGCTTTTTTCTGCTGACCGAGCACGGCAAAGAAGTGATGCGCGGGATCAGCCGGTCGGATTCCGTGACGATTGATCCCCATAAAGGCCTGTTTCTTCCGTATGGCCTGGGAGCGGTACTGGTCAAGGAGGGTGAGAAGCTCTACGCGTCGCAACACATGTCTGCCAATTACTTGCAGGATACGCTTAAAGCGACGGAAGAATATTCGCCTGCCGATCTTTCCCCGGAACTTTCCAAACATTTTCGCGGCCTGCGGATGTGGCTGCCGCTCCAGCTTCTGGGGATAGCACCGTTCCGGGCGGCTCTGGAAGAAAAATTGCTGCTCACCCGGTATTGTTATAAAGAAATACAGAAAATAGAAGGTATTGAAGTGGGACCGGAACCAGAGTTGTCCATCTTATTTTTTCGATATGTTCCCGATTCGGGGGATCCCAACGATTTTAATAAAAAGCTCGTGGATTACATCCACCGCGACGGACGAATCTTCCTCTCTTCTACCCACATCAACGGAACGATTTATGTGCGCATTGCACCGCTTAACTTCCGTACCCACCTCGATGAAGTCGAACTGATGCTGGATATCATCAGGGAAGCCATCCGCCATGTCAAGGAGAATTCGTCATGAATTCAAGCTTCGAGTAGGTTTCGTTTTCCCGTTTGCGTTCTTGTTTTTCACCACAAAAAAGACTGTGCTTTTTTTGGCAGGACGTAAAATGCCCCTTGCAGCCCTCTAAGCCGTCAGCCAGTTTAAGATCGTATCGAGTACGATGCCCTGGCGGCCGGCCGTCAGCTCCCGGCCGGACTTGTCGTCGCCGTCGGTCAATACCGCCCGGTTGACAGGCGCCGACAGCGAGGGATAGTAACACAGCGAAAAGATATTCAGCAGCAGCTGGTTTGGATCCACCGAGGTTATAGTGTAGCTGGCGGACGCTTCTTCTATCTGCTCGGCAAATGCAGACTTCTCCAGGGTGATCTCTTCCTCGATGACGGGCAGCAGCCAGTCGGCGTTCCGGTTGCTTTCGGTGAGCACAAACCCCAAAACCCCGGGATCGCTTTCGGCTTTATTATGACAAGCGGAAATCAGCTGCTCGATTTTCTTGAAGAGGGGAATATTTTTGTCCAGCAACTCCGCCAATCCGCTGAACATCTCCTCGACGGACTGCCGGAACACATGCTCGAATAGTTCCCTTTTGGTATTAAAGTAATAATGAATCATCGCCTTGGTAACGCCGATCCGGTCTGCTATTTTCTGCAGGCGGGCTCCTTCATAACCATGGGCTACAAATTCTGCCCGGGCCGCATGCGCGATCTCCGAGCGGGTATTCTTCATTTTGTCAGACATAGTATAAACCAATTAATTAGTTAATCCTACTTGGGTAAACATAACCCCTGATTTTAAGTAAATCAATAGAAACTAATTGGAAAGTTAGCTATATTAAACATGATTTTTCCGTTTCTTTTTTCCCGCTCCCCTTACTTCTGGGAGTCATTTTACATATTTCAATATGCGGTTTTTATATAAATATATAGACGGGCAGAAAATCAGCAGTATCTATTGCTTCCGAAGTCCTTTTTGATATCTTACATATATGAAGCAATTGACGATCATCATAGCACTGTTATGCCTGGCAGCCGGGCACGGGAAGGCCCAGGAGGATACCGCCGCCGTATCCGACACGTCCACCACCCGGGTAGCCATGATTTCGGTCGAGGGGTCTATTTCTCCCACGACCACCAATTACATAAATCGCGGAATGGCAAGGGCGAGAGAGCTGCGGGCCGAAGCGCTTATTATTCAACTGGACACCCCGGGCGGTCTGCTGGAATCCACCAAGGATATTGTACAGCTGTTCCTGGAGTCCGATGATATGCCTGTCGTCGTCTATGTAGCTCCCGAAGGGGGACGGGCGGCCAGTGCGGGCACCTTTATCACCATGGCTGCCCATATTGCCGCCATGGCTCCCGCCACAACCATTGGGGCCGCCTCGCCGGTACAGATGGGAGGAGGTCAGCAGGACTCGGTGATGCAGAAGAAAATTTTTAACTATTCGGAAAGTTTTATCGAAAGCGTGGCGAACCGGCGGGACCGCAATGCCGAGTGGGCGAAATCCGCAGTCCGCGACGGGGAATCCATTACCGCCGCCGAAGCACTTGAACTGAATGTTATCGATTTTATCTCCAATGACCGGGAGGAGTTGCTCGAACAGATTGACGGTCGGGTGATAGGCGGCGATACCCTGCAAACCCGAAATGCCAAAATCGAAGAAATTCCCACGAATTTGGCAGAAACGCTCCTGAGCTTCATCATGCGTCCCGAAGTCATGCTCATTCTCACCATGATCGCCATCTACGGGATTATCGGCGAAGTCACGAATCCGGGCGCCATCGTCCCGGGCGTGGCAGGTGTTATCGCACTGATACTGGTGCTTTATGCTTCGGCCTCCATGCCCATCAATATTGCAGGTTTTGCACTCATTGGTCTGGCGATTGTTCTTTTTGTTGCCGAAGCGTTTACCCCGGCTTTTGGTATACTGATCGGGGGTGGGGCTGTTGCTTTTTTCCTGGGGGCACTCATGCTGTTTCAGGACTTGCCACAGTCTATGGCGCTTTCGTGGGCATGGCTTGTTCCGGCCACGGTACTGACCACCCTTTTCTTTGTCTGGATCGTGACAGAGGGGATCCGGATTCAGTTCTCCAACAGTATAACGGGCAAGGAATCGATGATTGGCCGCGAGGCGGAGATAGTAGAGCCCATCAAAGAGGGCAGGGGACGCATTTTTATCAGTGGAGAATACTGGAATGCGGTCAGTGATGAGGAAATCGGGGAGGGGGAAACATGTAAAATTATTGAAATTAACGGCCTCACGGCCAAAGTAAAACGCAGCACTTAATAGAAAACACCACTAAAATTTATACTGATATGGAAAACGGAGATGAATTTATCAACTCTCTCACATGGATTATTACCATTGCAGTGCTGGCGGCTATCCTGTTGCCCCAGATGTTTAAGATCCTCAGGGAGTATGAACGGGCGGTTATTTTTCGGCTTGGAAAGTACAAGGGAACCAAGGGACCCGGACTTATTTTTCTTATTCCCTTTATTGATAAGATAGAGCGGGTGGATCTCCGGGTTTTGACCATTAATGTGGATAAGCAGGAGGTCATTACCAAAGACAATGTGACGGTGAATGTGGATGCCATTACCTTTTTTCGGGTTATCGATGCGGAAGATGCCGTCATACAGGTCGAGCAATATATCCATGCAACGTCCATGCTGGCTCAAACGACCCTGCGCAGCATTGTGGGACAGGTAGAACTGGATGAACTGCTGGCGGAACGCGAAAAAGTGAATAGAAATATTCAGGAGATTATTGACCGCCAGACCGACCCCTGGGGCATTAAGGTGGTTTCGGTGGAAGTCCGTGACGTAGTATTACCTGAAAATATGAAAAGAGCAATGGCCCGGCAGGCTGAAACCGAACGTGAGCGCCGCGCCAAGGTGATTAACGCCGAAGGAGAGTTCCAGGCCGCCGAACGACTTGTTGAAGCCGCTACCATGATGAAAGAAGCTCCGATGGCCCTGCAGCTCCGTTTTCTGCAGGCGATGACCGATATCAGCGAGGAAAACGCGACCTTCGCATTTATCCCCCTGCCTATGGAGATGCTGGAGGTATTTAAAAATATGTCGGGGGTGCAGCTGCCCCCCCAGGTCGGAGGTAATGAGGACGAGTCCGGCGAGGAGTCATAAAACGAACCGCAATATACATTACCAATACTTATTTGATCTGTAATTATGGAAAAAAAGCGAACCATCCGCTGGGGCATACTGAGTACCGCTAAGATCGGGGTTGAGAAGGTCATCCCGGCGATGCAGCAGGCCGACCACTGTGAAATTGTGGCTATTTCATCCCGAAGTGGCGAGCGGGCCCGGGAGGCCGCCGGCCAGCTGGGCATCGACAGGGCCGTCGGGTCATACGAGGAGCTCCTGGCGCTTCCGGAGGTCGAGGCCGTCTACAACCCGCTCCCCAACCACTTGCATGTGCCCTGGTCGGTAAAAGCACTGGAAGCCGGCAAGCATGTGCTCTGTGAAAAACCGATCGGACTCTGTGTGGATGAAGCCGAAAAGTTGCTTTTTGAAACCCGCAAGTATCCGGATCTAAAGGTGATGGAAGCCTTTATGTACCGGCACCACCCGCGCTGGGTCAGGGCCAAAGAACTGGTTGAAAGCGGTATTCTGGGGGAGGTGCGTACCATCCGGTCATTCTTTTCCTATTACAATGACGACCCCGAAAATGTACGCAACAAGCCCGATATAGGCGGGGGCGGACTTATGGATATAGGCTGTTACTGCATTTCAGTACCCCGTTTTCTGTTTGGGCAAGAACCCGACAAAGTTTTTGGTACCAGAGAAATCGATCCCGATCTGGGGATCGACCGGCTCACCTCCGGGGTCATGGCATTTCCCGGGGGGACGGCTACCTTTACCTGTGCCACCCAGCTGGCACCGCATCAAAGTGTGCGTATTTTTGGGACCAAGGGGAAAATGGAGATCGATATGCCCTTTAACGCTCCCGTTGACAAACCAACGTCTATTCACCTGCACACCGATAACGAAAGCCGGAAGATCCACTTTGAGACGGCCAATCAGTATACGGTTCAGGGCGAGCTGTTTTCCAAAGCCATACTCGAGGATAGAGAAGTGCCTACCAGGCTCGATGATGCCGTGGCCAACATGAAGGTGATAGAGGCGGTGGTGCAAAGCGATAAGGAGGGAGCCTGGGTTGAGTGTTGAGGGGTAACCCGCACAACAGCGGGTTGTCCCCGGTCAATGTCCGGTGTCGGGCTTTAAGGCGAGCCGGCATTTCTCACCTCGAAGAATGGGGTTGGTGGAGCCCCGTTCTTCCTGTAAATATGCGATCCATCAATTGACCGAGCAGCGCTGCACGACGCTCGAAGTCGGGCTGAAAATGGCGAAATCCCGTGACCCGGGTTGAATCCTTGTTAAACTGCAGCTGGTAATTCCAAACGTAGGGGGCCGGCTGACCGGTAAGCCAAAAATCCGATCGTCCGAAGCGCAGGTCGTGAACAAACAGTTCACCATTCGCACCTTTATCCGCCACAAAATAACCCCGCGAGAACCAAAGCAGCCGGTCGACGGCGGGTTGTCCCCGGTACGGCTCCAGGAGTTTTTCATTTTGTGCTATCCGGTGGAACCGGATATCGTCCTCATCATCGAAAAGGGAATAGAGCCCGGCATAAAGCGTATCCCCTTGTTCGCCATAGCCCGTCCACAGAAAAATATTAAAGGGCGTAGGCGTGGTGATGTACTGTTCGGGAGTGATGGTTTCTGCCTCGAAGTTCCGTTCGAAAACCGCATTTACGTGTGATTTGACGGCCAGTCCGGCCAAAAGATACAGGGAGCTGACCGCAATACCGGCATAATTGGCCCACCGTCTCGCGGTTGACTCTCGCCGAATAAAGAGCGCAATGAGGATACCGATTACGAGGGGCAGGGTGTAGAAAGGGTCGACGATAAAGATTGTATCTAAACTAAAGAGCCTGTTACTGAACGGTTGCAGTATCTGGGTGCCGTAGGAAGTACAGACATCAATAAAAACATGCGTGGACAGCGTCCAAAATGCCATCCACGACCAGTTGCGCCATCCTACACTCTCCTTGCGGTAGAGCCGGTCGAGCATCCAGCCCAGCAGTATCGCGGCCGCCACGCAGAAAACTATCGAATGCGTAATGCCCCGGTGGATGGCCAGGGCCTGCATGTTGCTGACAAAGGGAATGGTTAGGACGTCAAGGTCGGGTACTATGCCCAGGACGGCTCCCCACAGAGGAGCTTTGTTGCCTATCTTCTTGCCCAGTACCATCTCCCCGACGGCCGCCCCGAGGGTGGCCTGTGTTACAGTATCCATAGCGTGCCTGAATGGATTCGCTGCTGGCTTGTAGCTTGCCTTTTTATCGGTTTTAGTTGCATATGGGTATCAGTTCTGGTTGAACACGATCGTCTGGGGTAACGCGCCTCCCGCCCGTGTAAATTTCGCGATTTGGTTCATTGTACCCCTGGTACCGGTTATGGGACTACAGGGAAAACACAAGGTACTCATCCCATTTCATTACTCCAACTGCCCGGGATTCGGGGCGGCCTGTTATTCCTGACCGGGAGTATTTATTTGTCAAGAACACTCGTTGTGATGAAATACGTGCTGATGTTTCTTTTATTGTGGGTTGTCATCAGGACCGATGACGAACGGATGTTTGTAAAATTACATTAAATAAATCCCGGCGAGAGATTTTACAGCCCAAAACTCAGTTTTTCTTCAGAATTATGCCCTTTATTTAATTCTAATAAGATATTACATCTCTTAATGCAAGTTTTGATTAAAATTTGATATATATTTTAACCAATACTGTTTTTTGTGAGGACTTATATTATATACTATCTCCGTCCCCGGGGCAATGCAGATGCGGCCAGCCGGTTTAAGCAAGTAGCTAATAAGGTAACCCTCCTCTTCCATCGGACATCGGACGCCCGAACCGCCCCGCTGCGAGACAGACGGAGTTTAACCAGTAGCGAAGCTACCCTCAGTGAACGGCCAAACCAGCCGCCCCACAGATCGGTCAAAATCCTCTACAGTTATTTGAGAACGTAACATGAATGTTCATACAAGCAACGAATGATCTTTTTAAAGTCTGATATTTCCATCCATACTATTCTCCTGTTCCTGGCGGCGATGTTGCTGGTCTCCTGCTATGGCTCTTCAGATAGCAGTGAAGAAGGGCCCAACACTTCCACTATCCCGGCTGTAGAAGCGGTACAGGCACGATATGGGTCGCTGCCCCTGTCTGAGCGATTGAGCGGCACCGTGGTCGCCCAGAACCAGGTGCAACTCTACCCCGAGATATCCGGGAAAGTCTCGCAGATCCACGTCCAGACCGGCGATTCCGTCCGCAAAGGGGAGTCCCTCATCTCACTGGAAGATCGCCAGTACCGGGAGCAGGTCGAGCAAGCCCGTGCGAACGCCCGTATTAACCAGGCAAGGTTGAAGCAGGCGCAGGCGCGTTATAAAGAGCTGGAAGCGCAATACAGACGTACGAAACAGCTCAGCGATAAAAACCTTTCAAGTGATATGGAGATGGAGACCCTCGAAGCTCAGATGTCATCTGCGGAAGCAGACATAGAACTGGCCGAAGCTCAGCTGGAACAATCCGAATCGAGCGTGGAGGAACAACGGGACATGTTGTCAAAGACCGTTATTCGTGCGCCCATAAACGGGACCGTGGGACAACGCAACGCAGAAGTGGGCATGCAGGTCGGTCCCAATTCGCCTCTTTTTACCATTGGCGATCTGAAAAATCTGCGTATAGAAGTGGTTTTGACGGATGATATGCTGAACAAAGTACAGATTGGTCAGACCGCCCGCATTTATACCGGGTCCACAGCCGGGGGGAACCGCGAAGTTATTGAAGCCAAACTATCCCGCATTTCGCCTTTTCTGAATAATATTACCCGGAGTACCGAAGGTGAAATTGATGTCGCCAGCCGCGATCACAACCTGCGCCCTGGAATGTTCGTCCCGGTAGATATTCTCTACGGGGAGAGCCGGCAGGCCACGATCATCCCGTCGAGCGCGCTTTTTACGGATCCCAATACCGGAGAGGATGGAGTCTACGTTGCCACTTCGCTGGGCAGTGAAATAGAGCCTGCCGAACAGGGTGATGGTGAAAACCTGCCTCCGCTGACAGAGCCGACCGAGGTGCAGTTTCAGCCGGTTGACGTCGTTGCCGAAGGCCGGCTGGAAGTCGGTATTGAAGGTATCGAATCCGGAAGCTGGGTGGTCACGGTGGGACAGGATCTGCTTGTGACCGGTCCCGGTCAAGCCCGCGTGCGTGCCAGTTCCTGGGATCGAATTTTAGCACTCCAGGGACTGCAGCGCCAGGATTTACTGCAACGCGTCCTGGATGGAGAATAGCTCGCCACGATTTCTCTAACTCATATGATCCACCATGATTGACTAAATATCACTGTTATGAAGATTACTGAAACCGCTGTCAAACGTCCCATCGCTACGACGATGCTATTTCTTATTATCGTCGTTCTGGGGATCACGTCTTTCCGCTACCTGCCGGTGGATCTGCTGCCGCCGGTTGAATACCCGCAGCTGACCGTGGCGACGGAATATCCCAATGTAGGGTCAGAGGAAATTGAAAAAATTATTACCCAGCGTATAGAGAATACTATTGCAGGCGTTCCGGGGGTAGAGCGCGTACGCTCGAGTTCTTCAGAAGGACAGAGCCGGGTAACGCTTGAATTTGCCCAGGGGACAGATATAGATGTTGCGGCCAACGATATTCGGGCCGCCTTAGACCGTGTTCGGGATGAACTCCCGCCCGAAGCTGAGCCGCCACGGATATGGAAATTCGATCCCAATAACTTTCCCGTGGTCATTGTGGGAGCAAATTCGGATATGAATCTCCAGGAGCTTACGCAGGTGCTGGAACGCGAAGTGACCAAGCGTTTCGACCAAATTGCAGGGGTCGGTTCCATTGATATCTGGGGCGGCGTCTATAAAGAGGTACACATAGATATCAAGCGGGACCGGCTCATTGCCAGCGGGTTATCCTCTGCCCAGGTACAACAGGCGATTGCCAGTGAAAATGTAAACCTGCCGGGGGGGAATGTGAACTCGGGAGTACAGCAGTTATACGTCCGCACGCTGGGCGAATACGAGTCGCTCGACCAAATTTCCAACACCATTATCGCCATGGAGGATGGCAAGCCTATCCGTGTTGAGGATGTTGCAGAGGTGAAATGGGGATACGAGGATCTGAACCGGCTGGTAACCATCAATAAAAAACCGATGGTCCGTTTTGGTATCCGTAAGCAAACGGGCGCCAATACGGTGGCTGTTGCGGACGACATCCGGGATGAGATCGAGCGGGTCAACCTGGAGCGCGACGACATGAACCTGTTCGTGACGACGGATCAAAGCGAGTTTATTCAAAACTCGATCAATAATGTGCAAAATTCGGCTGTCTGGGGGGCGCTCCTTGCGATTGTTGTTTTATATCTGTTCCTGAGAAATGGTTCGTCAACCTTTATTATTGCCGTTTCCATTCCGATTTCAATTATTGCCACCTTTGCGCTGCTTTATTTTAACGGCCTGACGCTGAACCAGATGAGTTTTGGGGGACTTGCCCTGGGGGTGGGCCTTATTGTTGATAATGCCATTGTGGTGCTTGAAAATATTATCAGGCTCCGGGAGGAGCGAGGCAAAGACCTTCAAGCCAGCGCCCTGGTCGGAACGCGCGAGGTGGGTGGGGCTATTGTAGCTTCCACCATTACCACTTCCGTCATATTTCTGCCGGTGGTGTTCATGCAGACTATTTCGGGCTCGATATTCCAGCAGCTGGCACTGGTCGTCGTCTTTGCCCTCGTGTGCTCCCTTTTCGTCGCTCTTACGCTGGTGCCGATGCTCTGCAGCAAGTTCCTGACTATCCAGCCCGCCGGTTCCGAGAAAGCCCAGCAAAAGAACTGGTTTCAGCGAATTTTTGCAGTCATGGAGCATAAATATGCCAAGCTTATTGATCGTACACTCCAGCGGAAGCCCCTGGTCTTTGGGGTTACGGGGGCGTTGGTTATAGGGTGTGTGCTGCTTATTCCCCTGATACCGGTTGAGCTTACCCCGCAATCGGATGCGGATGAAATTGATGTGGATTTCATGATGGCCGAAGGAACAAATATTGCCGTGCAAAACGAATATTTGCAAGAGCTGGAACAGGCGGTCCGCGCCAACCTGCCCATGGAAGATGTCAGGCATATAACAACTGACGTACGTGACGGGCGGGCGGAAGTAGAAGTAGCTATGGTGGAAGCCTCTCAGCGATCGATGAGCACCTCCAGGATTGCCGATCAAATCCGGGACAATGTGGCTGGCCTTGTCCCGGGCGGCGATATACGGGTAAGCGCCCAGTCGGGGCTGTGGATGCTGCGCAGGCTGTTCGGCTCGGGAGGGGGTGAAGAGGTAGAGGTGCAGCTGCGGGGCTATAACCTGGACCAGGCCAAAACACTGTCCGAAGAAATTAAACGCCGGATGGAAGAAATCCCGGAGGTAACGGGGGTCCGAACCGACCGGCGCGAGGGGCGACCGGAGCAGAATATGGTCTTTGATCGGGAAAAAATTGCCGATCTTGGTCTTTCGGTCCGTGAAGTCGCCCAGGTAATTCAGACCAATGTGGGGGGGAGCCGGGCCGGAACATACCGCGTAGGCGGCGATGAATTCCCGATTACGGTCCGCCTGCAGCCGGAAGACCGACTCAGCACGACCGACCTCGAAAATATTTCGATCCGCACGCCCGGGGGACAAGTCCTGCCCGTTTCGGCGGTGGTTTCCAAAAGCAAGGGACGGGGGCCGACGGACATCAACAGGGTGAACAGCCAGCGGGTTTCCTATATTTCAGCGAACCTGGAGAGTGGAGTGGCCCTGGGAGAAGCCGTGGAGATGATCCGGGATAAGCTTTCCGACATGCAGCTGCCGGAGGGTTTTTCCATTGTCTACGGCGGAGAATATGAAGAACAGCAGAAGGCCGCGGCTGATTTTCGCCTTTCTATTATCATGGCGCTGATCCTTATCTATATGGTTATGGCGGCCCAGTTTGAGCGCTTCTTTGATCCCCTGGTGGTCATGTTTTCCGTACCGTTGGCTATTATCGGGGTGATCCCCACCCTGATGATTACCGGCACGACCATTAATATGCAAAGCATGATGGGTATCGTAATGCTGATCGGGATCGTGGTGAATAACGCTATTGTGCTGGTCGATTATATCAATCTTATGCGCCGCGAACACCATATGAATATTCGCGAGGCTGTTATTCACTCGGGGAAATTGCGCCTGCGGCCCATCCTGATGACCACGCTTACCACGATTTTAGGGTTGCTTCCGCTCTCTTTTGGTTTCGGATCCGGAGCCGAACTTCAGGCTTCCCTGGCGCGGGTGGTGATTGGGGGACTTGCGGCATCAACGCTCGTTACCCTGGTATTTATCCCGGTAGTCTATGTGGCTGCGGAAAATGTACTGGCCAGGGTCAGGGAAAAAAGCTGGTTGCCTTTCGGTAAAAGTGAAACTGTCAAGCCGGCCAAGGCTTAGGTTCCGCCTACTCGTTATGGGCTTTTGAATTAACCTTCTTACCCGCAGAAGGTAAGCGCCTTTTTTATGGTATGAATCGGAAATTAGGCTAATGGTACAGCCGGTGAAGGGTAAAACTTATTACTTTACGTTACTATTTGTTTTGTATATCCTATGCCTTGAAAGTTGCTCGTCAGCCAGATTCAGGAACACATAAAATTATCTGTGTCGATATCACGCAAACATTTTTTACAACAGGCCGGGGCCCTGACACTGGGCTTTTCAGGGTTACACATACTAAGCAGCTGCACCTCTTCGGGACGAGTGGCCCAAAAGCTGATAACCGATCCCTTTGGTCCGCTGCAGTCAGATCCCGCCGGACTTTTTAATTTGCCGGAAGCGTTTTCCTATAATATTATTTCTACCTTCGGCGATAAAATGGATGACGGCTTTTCGGTACCGCATCGCCCGGACGGGATGGCCACCTTCCCGGGGCCTGACGGACTTACTATCTTAATTCGGAATCACGAAGTGAATGCGGCCAAGGGCGGGGCCGAGAGCGCGTTTGGCGAAGATTTTGCTCTTGCCGGCCGGCTTGATCCCGGTGAGTTCTATGATCCGGGGCAGGATAATAACCCCGGACAGGGTGGGACGACGACCGTGGTGTATGACACCGAAAACCAAAAGGTAGTCCGCGAGTTCCTAAGCCTGGCGGGTACCATCCGGAACTGTGCGGGGGGACCCACACCCTGGAACAGCTGGTTGACATGCGAAGAATTTGTGTCCAATCCCGATGATATGATGGGCAGAGCTTTGTGATATTGGATTCAAAACAGACATCTATTCGTTAAACCCTGAGTCCGTCTCACTCGGAAACTGACCGGCAAGGATCCAGGCCCCACCCGCCATAGCGGTATCTTTTAACAACATCGTCATTGCTGATTGTCCCCCTTCTCCCAGTACACCGGGGAGGTGAATGGTCAATACAAAGATAAGCAGCATAACCCCGAGCAGTATACAAGCCAGGCGTGCTTTTTTTTCAATCAGGATACTAATACATGCGGCTAACAATGCTATTCCCGTCAAGTAAACCCAAAAAACGCCACCGGGAATCGGAACCATTCCTGCCATCTGTCCTGCATTCATAAAGTGAAAGAGTCCAAAAATGCCAAATGGCAGTGCGAATAAATAACGACCTGCTTTTTCTATCATACCCATATCCTCATCCTCTTTTTTATTACGATTTGAATAACAAAGTAATATATAGAAAAGTCATTCAATGTTAAACTATAGTGCCGGATGAGTGAGCGGACCGGTTAATCAAGTGTAATTCAGGTACCTGATGGGATACTACCTCCCCCTATTGCAGCTTCGCACCGGCAGCGACGGATAGTCTTGCAGAATTGCAAGACCGAAAGGAAAGGCTTGCAGACCGTCATTTTTCCATTTAAAAAAAGAGTGAGAAAAATCCCGCCTGTAGCCCCTTAAAGGGTAATTCGTGATGTTATTCAATTTTTTTATCTCTTCTCTCCTTTTTGGAACAGAAGTTGTAATCACTACAAATGGAATGCACGGAAAGCACTTAGGATATGCTCTTCAGCATAGCCAGCATCAACGAAATTTAATGACATCATTATTCAATTTTAACAAAACCAGTAAGCACTAACTCCAAAAAACAGGTACTACCATGAAATATTTCATACAATATACCTCACTATTCCTTCTCGGCTTCTTTATGATGGCGGGAAGCGCCTTTGCCCAGTTCGACCGGGAAATGCAGTATTTTACCAATCCCGACCAGACCGGGCTTAACCAGTTTGAAGCTCCTTTTGAGACGGACGTTGAATTCGACGGAGTGAACGTTCGCATCGGCGGGGCAAATACCCTTCAATTTCAGGGTCTGAGCCATGAAAATGCCGGCCCGTGGCAAACGGGGGTCGATGAAAACGGCGAGCCTATTATGAACACCTTGTCGGAGCTGGAATCAAATTTCAATCTCGCGACCTCCAATTTAGACCTTGATGTCGCCCTCGGGGACGGACTTCGCATGCACTTGCGGACCTACTTAACCTCGCAACACCACACGGAAGCCTACGTCAAGAGTGGCTATATGCAGGTCGATCGTCTTGATTTCATCCAGGAAGGCTTGCTTTCCGACGTGATGGACAAAGTTCGTATTAAAGTGGGCCACATGGAGCTCAACTACGGCGACAACCACTTCAGAAGAACGGATAATGCATCAGCTATCCACAACCCATTTGTAGGAAATTACATCATGGATTCGTTTACCACGGAAGTAGCCGGCGAACTCTATTATTACAATAAGGGCTTGCTTGCCATGTTCGGCCTGAGCAACGGTAAACTGAACCAGAGCGTTGTTGCCGGTGATATTAAAACGCATGCGACCGTCTATGGTAAATTGGGGTATGAAAAGAAGATGGGCGATGTCATACACCTTCGTTTGACGGGGTCCATTCTGAATGTATCGAACTCTCCCTCGATCTACCTGTACTCCGGAGACCGGGCCGGTTCCCGCTACTACAGCGTAATGGATGACGGATTTCGTTCCGGGCGCTTTGCTCCCAGCTTTACTCCCCCACGAGGTGCTGAACCTGGCGCAGGAGAAATGACGGCCATTATGATCAACCCCTTTGTAAAATTCCAGGGGCTGGAGTTCTACGGAGTCTATGAAAATACGTCCGGTAATGTTAAAGGAGCCGACTCGCGAACTTACAATCAATATGGTGCGGAACTGCTCTATCGCTTTGGGGCCAATGAAAATTTCTACCTGGGTGGCCGTTATAACCTGGTGGATGGTGAATCTGTAAACGGAGATGTCGAGATCGATCGCTTCAACCTCGGCGGCGGCTGGTTCCTGACTAAGAATGTACTGGCCAAGCTGGAGTATATGAAACAGTCCTATGACGGAGATAGCTTTGTAGGTACCAAATATGACGGTGGTGAATTTGACGGTGTCATGCTCGAAGCGGTCATCAGTTTCTAATGTAGCCCTGACTATTCCCTATCCCTAATCCCTTCAACGGTGTCGCCATGATATGGTGGCACCGTTTTTTTATATAGTGTCCCACGCCAACCTCGTGCTGGATCATTCCCGTAGAGGGTAACAGACAGCTTCTGGCGCCAACTGTGCAAAGTGCTTAAAATCCAGGGAACCGGTGATCGTGGAATCTAAAAGATTCTCTTATCCACCTGTATGTATGCAATTCAAGACCTTCAGAACATTGGGGTGGAAAGAGGGGAGACCACTGCCGGGATGGGGAGAAAGGCGGGCTTTTTGTAGTAGGGAAGGCCGGGCTAATCATCATAGGGGTCCCATCGCAACGTTGAGGTGCTGGGGTATTCGGGTGAAGTTCTATATTCAGGGTGTAATAACGGTTTTACCCCGTGTATGAAGAGATTCGATCTCCCGGATAGCTTTACCGGTGTCCTCCAGGCCAAATGTTTTGGAAACGGGGATCTTAATGCTATTCTCATCGACCAGTTCCTGAAGATGTTTCAGTTGTCTCGCATTCGGCTCTACAAACACGTACTCGAAGCGGATATCGTCACGGACCCCGGGTTGGCTGTTCGTAATGGAGACAAGCTGTCCCCCGCTTTTGAGCGTATCGATACTTTGATCCAGGGAATCGCCCCGGGAACAGTGAAAGATAAAATCAATATCCTCCCTGACGGCGGCCCGGATCGCTTCTCCCACATTCCCGGCCGCATAGTCAATCGTTTCGTCCGCACCGAGCTCTTTCATATACGCCTGGTTGTGTTTGCCCGCGACCCCGATGACGGTGGCACCGGCGGTTTTGGCCAGTTGTATGGCGAGGGTACCGACTCCACCGGAAGCACCGAGTATCAATAACGTATCGCCTTCGCTGAGATCTCCGGCCAGGAAAAGCGCCTGGTAGGCCGTAAGTCCGACGAGGGGAATCCCGCCGGCTTCGGTCATCGTTATCGTTTGGGGGCGGCGGGCAAGATAGCACTCCGGCAGGGCCACATATTCCGCGAAAGTCCCGTGTTGTACCGTGGGCCTGCGCGCATAGGCATAGACCTCGTCCCCTTCGTCGAACCTGCGGGCCGCATGACCCCGCTCTTTCACCTCTCCGGCAAGATCCCAACCCGGGACGGCCGGGAATTTAGCCGGTATGGCCTGCTGCAGCATCCCCCGGGCTACGGCGGCGTCCACGGGATTTACGCCCGCTGCCCTCACGCGGACAAGCACTTCCCCCTCCCCGGCTTCAGGACGTTCCAGCGTGCCGGTTTTTATCTGGTCTAACTCTCCGAATTCCTCAAAATAGGATGCCCTCATTGGTGTACTCATAACAGCAAATGGCCTTAATATGTTTTGTGGGTGCGATTATATAGTAAAACGTCCAATAGGTTAGATACGTTTCGGCTTTGTTTCGGTCTTATCGCAAGAGGCAAATATCCGGGAAGCGTTATGTAATTTGGTATCCGAATTTGTAGTATACAGCTCAGGCTGGAGAGCAAGTTCAATCCGGATCAGTAATCAAGTCCCCCACTCTTATAAAGAAGCAGGTTCCGTTAAGCGATTGACCAGGTCAATCAGTTCATCAAAATCCAGGGGCTTAAGAATAATTCCATCCGTATTGTCCATCAGGACCAGCTGAATACTCTCCAGTGCTGCATACGAACTGATAACAATTATTTTGATCTTTGGGTACCGTTCTTTAATGATGGTCGGCAGGCCTGTTTTAATAGTCAGCTGGCTATCAAGTATAATGACGGTAATGTCTTCCTTAGCAAGTATCTCCAGTATTTCTGATTTACTGGAACCGGAGAAGCACCGATAACCCTCGTCGCTCATGATTAACTGAAGCGACTCTCTGACTGCTTCTTCCTGGTCTGCAATAAGAATGGCCCGCGATTGCATCGTTTGTCAGTATTTCTTGAATGTTATGATGTAGTAAATACACTGCCGTGACGGTTGGCTTAAAGCAAGCGTTACCTGCTTTATATCAATGCAATTAACAGACCAGTTTTCTGATTTTGGGTATGTTAATTTTATATTCTCCCTCCGGAATCCTCCGGATAAGCATGGCCGGTATCCCCTGCAAGTAAAATAGAATTCCGATAACCTAATTAATAGCAATGCATTAGCGCTGTTAAAAGAAATGAACCGGCACTGAACCTGCTAGAACGGTGAAATGGGTCCCCGGGTGCTGAATTGGCCTCCCAGGCATCGGTGTTAACAAAGAGAAACATCTTTCCCGCACTTTTGGGGATTTGTTTTGTCCCCGGTCGTGTTTCCCGGTGTGAAGTCCGGGACAGATGCCCTGAACATTCACTCAACATCTTACGGTATTGCATAGCTGCAACGGCCATTTTGGCGGTGTTTGCATGGTTGCAATCTTTTCCTGGATGCTATAGCTGGCGAGCTGTGGCTTACTGCCGGAAATGCGTTTCTATACCCCGTCAAGGTATTTTTTAGTTAAAAGTTTTGTTATGCGCATTCTTTGGAACGATGATTGCACTATTATACACTGAAAAACATTTAACAATAAAATGAGGTTATTATGAAATCGTTACTACTATCACTGTTACTGTTCTTGTTTGCATTCAGCGGAAGCGTGACCGCGCAATCTTCCGATTATGAATTGCTCGACAAGAGTACCATGCAGGTTGACGGCACCTCCTCTATTCACGACTGGACTGCCGACGTAGAGGAAATAAATATTGACGCTAATTTTAATGCATCCGCCTTTACGCCGGAGTCTGACGAAAATCCGGTTACATCACTTACTCTTACGGTACCGGTAGAGGAAATGGAAAGTGGCAAAGGACGAATGAATGGCAAGATGTATGATGCCCTTAAAAAAGACGACCATCCAAATATCACGTTTGAGCTTTCAACGGCCGAAATATCGGAAGGCTCTTCGGAATCTTCGTTTACACTCAATACAACCGGTACGCTTACTATTGCCGGCGTCAGTGAAGAAATAAACTTTCCTGTAGAAGGAAGTGTTACAGGGGATGGAGTCTATACCTTTACCGGCAGCTATGAACTTAACATGGAAGATTATGATGTTGATCCACCGTCTGCCATGTTCGGTACGATAAAAAGCGGGGAAATGGTTACAATCTCTTTTGAACTCTTTTTCTCTGAACAATAAGTAAATAATAAATAAGAATACATTTGCTGATGTCTCGCCTCGCCTCATATTTCCCGGCTGGAATCATGCGCACCCTCCAAAGAGTGGGTGGCATGATACTGCTGGTGGTGCTGATCATCCCATCGCGAGGGGACGCACAATCGCTTCCCGGCGCTATTTCTATAGATGAAGGCGGTGAGCTCTGGATCGAAGGCACGGCCGGCCCCGTCGACTTTAGCTGCCATGCCGAGGAGCTTTCGGGCCAGGGAAATATTAAAAATACGACGGACCCCGCATCAACCGTCACCGGGGAAGGCCAGGTCGCTATTGCCGTATCCTTGCCGGTTGCCTCTCTCGACTGCGGCAAGCGAAAGATGAACAGGGATATGTATGAAGCTTTGAAGCAAGAACAGTTCCCGGTTATCAGGTATCGCCTGCTCAATGCCTCGCTGGCAGAAGAACCGGAAGATTCGGTAGCCGGCGGGGATAAATGGATGTCCATTCGCACCCGGGGCGTGATGGAAATTGCCGGGGTGCGGGATACCACGACCTTCCTTGTCCAGGGCAGAATCCATGACAACAACAAGTTTCATGTGAAAGGCCGGAAAGAAGTTCACATGGATACGTACGATATCGAGCCTCCCAGTACAATGTTTGGCCTTATCCGCGCAAAAAAAACGCTGATGGTTTTCTTTGATGTCACCGTAACGCTCAGAGATGGGAAGGATGGGGCAGCAACGATGAGTATGATCCCGGTTCCGGGCATGCCCTAAAGAGGGCTTTGCACCATCGCTCCGTACCGCCTGCCCGGGCGTTGGACGTTGGATTGCGCTCATCGGCGGTAACAATCAGAGTATTCCTATATCCTGTATCTCAGTTAAAAGTCCGGAATAAATATCCATGAGACGGTTGAAAAACAGCCGTTTGGTGGTATTTTCAAAGTCCCTCATCGTATGACACAAAGCCATACGAATAACGGGTAACCGTTTAACAGCTATTCCGACAATCCCAGCCGCTCCATTTTGCGATAAAGGGTAGAGGGATCAATCCCGAGCAATCGGGCTGCTTCTGATTTATTGCCGTCCGTGCGCTTAAGCATGCTTTGGATATGATGTTTCTCGAATACCTGCACGGCCTGGTCCAGTTTGCCCGTATTTACAGGTACCGTTTCCGAGTGATCTACCTCCCGGATGGCGCTCGGAAGGTCTTCCAGCAAAAGATAATCGTTATCGCTGAGTAGTACCGCGCGTTCAATTACATTTTCCAGTTCCCGAACCTGTCCTTTCCATTCATAGGACATCATAGCACTCATCGCCTCACTGGAAATTCCCTTTTTATTTCGTGTTAACTCTTTATTGTATTTTCGCAGGAAATGGTGGGCCAGGAGCGGGATATCCTCGCGGCGCTGCTGCAAATTGGGCAGCTCCAGCTCTACAACATTCAGACGATAGAACAAGTCGTCCCGAAAAGCCCCTTTTTCCACCTCTGCTTCCAGGTCTTTGTTCGTCGCTGAAATGATGCGCGTGTCAAAGCTTATATTTTGATTCGCCCCCACGGGCTTAACTTCACGCTCCTGCAGTACCCGCAGCAAATTGACCTGCAGGTTAAGCGGTATTTCCGCCACCTCATCCAGGAAGACGGTCCCGCCGCGTGCTGCTACAAACACCCCGTCTTTATCGGAGGACGCTCCGGTAAAAGCCCCTTTTTTATGGCCAAAAAGTTCCGATTCGATCAGGTCTTCGGGAATGGCACCGCAATTGATCGCCAGAAAGGGTTTTTCGGCCCGATTTCCGTTGAAATGAATGGCCCGTGCAACCAGCTCCTTACCGGTTCCGCTTTCACCGGTAATAAGTACATTACTGCTGGCGCCGCTGACCCGCTCGACCATTTTATAGATCTTCTTCATGGCCTCGCTCTCACCGATAATATGGTTGAAGTTGTATTCCTGGTCGATCTGTTCGCGCAGGTGTTTATTTTCCTGAACCACCTTTTTGTGTTTAAGCAGGTTTTCGATTCGGATTAGCACCTCGTCAAAATCGAGAGGTTTCAGAATATAATCAGCTGCTCCCTTGCGTAACGCCTGGATAGCCGTCTCTATGGTTCCATGCGCCGTAATAATAATGGTGAGCGTATCCGACGAGTGCTGTAAAGCATGCTCTAACACGCCGAGACCATTAACGTTCGGCATTTTTAAATCCGAAATAATAATATCGTAACTTCTTTTATCGATCGCTTTGATGGCTTCCTCTCCATCGCGGACTGCCGTACAGTCGTAGCCTTCGTCCTGTAATACTATGGTCAGCGATTCACGGATGCCCGCCTCATCATCAGCTATTAAAATAGATCCCTTCATCATTCTTCAGTTTTTATCGGTAGTTTAATAATAAATGTCGTGCCTTTTCCATATTCAGATTCCGCGTGTATAGCGCCTCCCATTTTATTAATAATACCGTGACTCACAGAAAGTCCGAGTCCGGTACCCCGACCGACATCTTTCGTGGTGAAGAAGGGTTCGAATATACGCGGCTGGTTTTCCTCTTTAATCCCTATGCCCACATCCGCAACCGTCAGTTTAATGTTATTTTGTTGCTTCAAGGTGGATATTGTGACCTTTGGATTCGCCGTCTCTTTCATCGCATCGACCGCATTCAGCAGAAGATTTACGAGTACCTGGTGGATCTGATCGGGTACGCAGGAAATGGACGGAAGATTATCGGAAAGATTCAGCTTAAAATCCGTATCCCGGCAGCGTGCGTCATGTTTCAGGAGTCCGACCGCAGATTTAATGACTTCATTGATCTGAACATGTTCGGTCTGCATGCTCGAAGGGCGTGAAAAATCGACCAGCTCGCGCACAATTTTATTGATCCGCTGGATATGCTCCCGGACTTTTTTTAGTTGATCCTGTATAAATTCGTCATCGGTTTTTCGCTGGCAGACCTGCACCAGCGACGAAATGGCCGTCAGGGGATTACCAACCTCGTGAGCGACCCCTGCGGCCATATGTCCCACGGTAGCCAGTCGCTCCGACTGCTGAATCTGCTCCTCCCGCATCTTCACATCCGTCAGGTCACGCAAGATGAGCGAGCGGCCTACCGTCTCGTTGTCTTTATTGCGGACATAAGATTCCGTAAGGTTTACCAGCTTTTTTTCGCCCTTCTTCGTCAGGCGTTCAGTTTCAAAATTTTGGATATACCCGCGCTTCTGCATTTCAGCGTCAATATACTCAAGTTCCTCTAATTCAATAAGCTTGTCGGGGACAATAACGGCAATCGATTTACCGCTTATTTCGTCGCGCTCCCATCCGAGCATCTGTTCTGCCCCCCGGTTCCATGAGGTAATCCGGCCCTCGTTATCCAGCGATATAATCGCCTCGGCCGAGTGTTCGATAATATCGCTGTAGCGCAGCTTGGTAGCCTGCAGCTGATCTTCATAATATTCGTGATAGTTGTAAACCGTCCACGCTGCCCAGATCATGAGCAGGAGTGCAGCCAGGGCTCCCCGGCTGAAGTACAGCCACCGCATCGCCTCCGGCGGTATGTCCTTGAGGAGCGTTTGATCAATAATTTCAAAAGCCCCGAAAATAACCCCCAGTACAATCAGTGAAGTAAACAGCAGGTAACCGATGCGGGCTTCCCGTAAGAATTTCAGTACGTCCTTCATAATATAATTATAATATAAAAAGAGTAGTAGCTCGCCGCAGCGATGACTGTTTATTACCAGCTGCCCATTGAACGGCGAACTTGCACAATCTGTCCGATATGGTACGCATTATGATCAACAAATAACATGGCTTCCCGAAAAAGCGTTTGCCCATCGCCATGCGGTATGGGCGTCTGCAAGTTATTTTGAGGGTCAGACACCATTGCTTTCATCTCATCGATACCCTCTGGCACCGCACGGACCGATGTATGGAATGCCTTTTCGTTTTCCGGGCCGGCGGATGCAGGCCAATAGTCATCGGGCCAGTTCGGGGCTTTATAATCGGGATTTTTACAAAACTCCAGAATGTCATCCTGGCTGATTCGAATATGTTCAATAAGCTCCCAGATTGTGTGGGGAAGTCCCTCTACCCTTATACCGCTTTGTTTATAGGTCAATCCCTGCACAGCCTGCGTAAAATTGACATGTGCGTTTTTACTGTCGAGCTGCTCAACAACTAAGTCGCGAATAGGTATAGCGGGGGACATGAGAATCGTTTTCTGCTTAAAATGAGTATATCATTTTAATATAACCGAGGGAAAACAAAAAGTTTAATCTCTTTACAATTCAATTCTAAGATATAGGTTACGGAGGCAGTGGGAAAGATGACATACATAAAGAAGAAGGAAGGGAGTCCAGAAAAACGTCCATCAGAAGGGTTGCAAAAACAAAAACCCTGCGGTTGCAGAGCTTTCTTTTAAATCACTGTTTACAGTATACGGGGTATAGCCTATACAGAACAAGTATTTTTCATATCAGCTGGTTAATGTATAACTAATATATAATTAATATATAATATTCTTTTATTATTATATAATTATTATTAACTTTAATATTACGTGTTATTCACGTCATATCTGATAAAAAATTATTTTTTGTGCATTATGGCCAGGCAAATAGGAGCTCTTACTCTTTATTCGGTTGATGATCTCCACGCTCAGCTGGGTCTCAGTAAAATGACTATACGGGCCTATCTTCGGGAGGGCAAAATACGGGGACGCAAGCTGGGCGTGAAGTGGTATGTTACCGAAGAAGCGCTTCGAGATTATTTCGCAGAGCCCGCTGCGGGAAATCAGCAGAAATCCGGCACACCAAAAAATTACCGGTATATTGTAAAAGGGATAAATGATCTGGTAAGCGAGCAGGAAGAGTGCGATACCATTGAAGAAACGGTCAGGTGCATCGAAAATCAGGCGATCATCAGTTTATTCCAGGTTGTGGTTATCGACAAAGAGAGTGATGAGGTTGTAGAACTCATTAAAGCACGCGATTTTTTAGAGCGGTATCAATCCCAATAAGACAGCGGCTTCTCAAAGCGGCGTGGTGTATGGTAGGTTTACGCATGTGCGGGACAGCCATTTTTTTACAAAAATATCCTTCTTGTGTGGTATATTTAAGATAAATTACAAGGCTAAGTATATATTTTAAGAGCATGCTGCAACAAGACGATACAAAGCTCGAAATATTTGGGTTTGGCGACGATGCGGACGATAATTTTTACTGCCTTGTCAATACCCGGAAGTGTCCGGAAGGTATTGACCTGGAAAAGCTTTCTTCGGCAGACCCCCGCAAATTTGATAAAGCACTCAATGAAATGGGTTGTATTTTACTACTGCGCGGCGATGAGCTGGAGGAGCTTATCGACCGGGGGGTAATCACGGATTCGGATCTTCACACCTCTATTTATGAGCTGGCTGTACAAGAAGGAATTATAGAATAGCAGTAGCCGTGGATCCGCCCGCCGCCGTCCCCCGTTACTGCTCGGTGTCCTCCCGTTCACGGTTTACCGGACTACGAACGGCCCTTTCCGCTCCCACCAGTGCCAGGCTCGCAGGAGTGTTACCATCGATTTTCCGTCGGATATTTCGCCCGAGTGCACCATATCCACGGCTTCCCGAAAGGGGATCCGTTCTTTCAATAAAAATTCATCTTCATCAACCTGCTGATCAAAAGATTCGATATCCCAGGCCGTGTACAGGTGAATTAGTTCATCCGAATAACCAATACCTGGGTAAAATTGCCCTATATATTGAAAATGGCTGCATGTGAGTCCCGCTTCCTCTTTTAGCTCGCGCCGGGCTG